>JACOST010000022.1 GCA_016178705.1 Deltaproteobacteria bacterium
ACCACAGTGTCTGTGCCCGCTGCGAAACGAAGTCAGCACACGACCCGCGGTACCGACGCGTCAGTGATCTACACGAGAGCCACCCCGCCCCCGTGACGCTACCGTCTCGTCTTCTTGACAAGCGGAGCCCTTATAGGTGTTGGGCGGACCCGCAGGCACCGGGACCGACGGAGTCTTGCTCCAGTCGGTGGTCTTCATTTTTCCGTTGAACTGGCTCAGGGCATAGAACATCACCTTGCTAAGCGGCGCCTGGATGGCCTTCTTGTCCTCGGCTGTATCGTCCAGCTGAATGCGCGGAATGGCAAACGCTAGATCCGTGGAAGAGCGCACAATGGCGGAGATGCCCGCAGGAATCCTACCCTTCCAGTTGGGTCCGACGATCATGTAGAAGCCGGGCTTGGTGCCGTATTGCTTGCCGATCCTGCCAATTTCATCCGTGCGGTTGTCGTAGATCGGATAGACCCAGAAGCGCTTGCCGAAGTCCGGCACCTGGAAAACCATCGGCTCCTTGTCCAGCGCCGCAAACCCCCCGCCGTACACCACATCCTGGTTGGGGCAAACGATGAAGGACTGCTCCGCGCTGATGTAGTCGTGCAGCATTGTGAGGTCGCCAACGGGGGCCATGGGTACGACCCCGCCGAGGTAGATGCGCTCGGGCGCCTTGGCGAACGCGTCGCGACGACTGCTCGTGGCGACGAGTGGATAGCCCCAGAAGTAGGCCGTGCGCCCGACCATCTGGACATAGTCGTTGGTCATCAAGGTGCCGGACACCGGGCCAGATATTTGGGCGGCCGACTTCGGAATTGGAACCTGCGGCGATTGCGCCTGCGCGTTAGTAGATACCAGCGTGGCAACGAGCGCGGCGGTAGCAAGCTTGAGATGCATCGATTTCATTTGTCTCTCCTTCTTGTCACTACCCCCGCAACCCGAGAGCAGTTCCTGATCTCGCCTCAGAACTTCGTCAGGTTGCCCGCGGGCGGGTTCGGATACTTCTTGAGCGTCTCTTTGTATTTCTGCACCACCTCGAGCAAGGGGCCGGCCGTCCACCCGAACAGCGCGCCGACCTGAAGATCCTCGTGCGGGTCCATTTCGATGTTGTAGATCTTGGGATACCCGGCCATCGGCGCACTCGACGAGAACATACCGGGCTGGCGCTGCGGCCCGATGCCGGTCGGCTGCACATCGGTGAAGTACATACGCCATTGCTTCCACCGCACCGCCACCATATCCGCGCCGATGAAGGTCAGCAGGGTTTCGCGGTTGCCGGTCGCGCTCTTACCGAACAGCACGTCGGTCTGGTCAACCCCGTCAATCGGCCGATCCGTGGGTATCTTGCCCCCGATGATGTTCGCGAAGGTCGGGAAGAAATCCATGGTCGAGAACATCGCGTACGAGTTGGTGTCGGGCTTGACCTTGCCGGGCCAGCGGACGAAGCAGAACGTCCTGATCGATCCCTCGGTGGCTTCGCCCAGTTCCCCGCGGAACGGACCGGCGTTGCCCATGTCCGGCGTTCCCTGGTTGCCCATCTCGCGCGCCGTCTCACCCTGCGGCCCGTTGTCCGAGGCGAAGACGACCAGCGTGTTGTCATCGACGCCGAGCTCCTTCAGCGTGTCGAGAATTTGCCCGACGTGGTGATCGCCTTCCATCAGCTTGTCACCGTACTGGCCGATCCGCGACTTGCCCGCGAACTGCTTCGACGGGAGATTCGGAAAATGCCCCATCGAGAACGGCAAGTAGAGAAAGAAGGGTTTGCCTGCCGCCGTCTGTCGCTTCATGAAGTCGATGGACTTCGCCACCAGTTCAGTGTCGACCTCGGCGCGGACGTCCCGCGTATACGGCTTGACCGTGTGCAATGGCCCGCGCGCGACTGACTCGACGATTTGCGGCCCCTTCGCCAGCAGTGCATCGAGTGGCGCGTCGATCGAGTGCGTCAGCGAGATCGTATCGACGTAGGTGGCCGAGTCCCAGGAGATGTCGGGTGGAATGCCGTAGAATTCGTCGAAGCCGTGCGCAGTCGGCAGGCTCTGCGGTTCAGCGCCGAGGTGCCACTTGCCGAAGATGGCCGTGGCATAGCCTGCGCCTTTGAACAGTTCACCCATCGTGACCGCTCGCTTCGAGAGCGTGCTCTCGCTGCCGGGCACGATAATCAGCGACAGGCCGTTGCGGATCGAGTATTGGCCGGTCATCAGCGCCGCACGCGACGGCGTGCAGCCGGGCTCGACCAGATACTGCGTGAGGCGCAGACCCTCGCGGGCGAGCTGATCGATGCGCGGGGTTGGCGCGCCGCGCGACTCGCCGCCGCCATAGGGCCCGAGGTCGCCATACCCGACGTTGTCAGCGAGGATGAAGACCACGTTCGGTTTCTGCTCTGCGCCCTGCACCGGAGCGGCAGCGCCGACTAGCGCGGCCAGCACCACCGCAGCGATGATCGTGAGGCCGACTCGCTGTACACAAATTCTCATCGATTTGCCCTCGCTCAGCCTAGATGTGGAGCGGGGCGGCTCATGGCCACCCCGCCCCGTTGCTCGTCAATCACTCACTGCGGCGCCGGGCGCTTACCCATTTCCATCTTCTCGAGCGCTTCCTTCGCCTTCGGGATAATGTCGTAGACCGGCGGGTTGTTGGACAGGAAGCCGATCTTGAATTGCGGCGGATACTTGATCAGCTCCTTGTAGTACCAACCGGCCGAACCCATCACGGGGACCGCCATTGGAATGTGGCGTACGCCAATCGACGCATCTTCCTGCGGGTTGGTGTAGAGGTTGACCACGATCCCTCCACCTGTCTCGGTCGCGATCGTTCCGCTGAAGCCGCCGATGTCTCCTTTTTGGAACATGCCGTTCTCGATCTCCGCCGTGAAGATGTACTTGAACTCGTCCACGCGCATCGCGGCGAAGTACTGGTTCAGCGTATACGGCCGGCTCTTGCGAGCCGACTCGCCGTTGTCGGCGAGCAGGAGGCCGGTCTGGTCGATGCCGTCGAGGTAGGTGGTCTTGGGCACGAACTCGCCCGCTGCCGCCCCCGGCTTGCCGGCGAGCGAGATGCCGGTGTTAAAGAGATCGGCGAGATCAAAGAGACCCTCGGAGCGGCGCGGCGCGATCATCCCCTTCCAATACGCGAATGTTGGCACGCGCACTCCACCCTCCCAGGTCGAGCCTTTGCAGCCGCGGAACGGCGTGCGGCCATGCGGCGGGATCTCGCACTCGGGCCCGTTGTCGGAGGTGAGGAAGATGAGCGTGTTGTCGAGCTGGCCCGTCTCTTCAAGCGTCTTCACCAGCTCGCCGAGCACGCGGTCCATGTGGACCATGCAATCGCTGAACACGGTGCGGGCGCGGGACTTCCCGGCGAATTCCTCGTCCGGATAGTTGTCGAAGTGGCAGCCACGGGTGGCGTGATAGAGGAAGAACGGCTCCTTGGCGTCCTTCATCTTCTTGATGAACTCGACGCTGTTCTCCATCCAGTGCCGGTCGAGATGCTTGATGTAGTCGAGATCGATCTCCTTGCCGCTCTCACACTTCTCGTGGTCGGCGCTCGTGCAGTGCACCTCGGTGTGGTTGAACGGGTCCTTGACCATCATCGCGAAGCGCTCCGGACTCAACGCCACTTCGGGGTTGAGGTATTCGTCGCGCCACTCGGTGTACATGTCGGAGACGCCGAGGAAGCCGAGGTAGTCGTCGTAGCCGACGTTTTGCGGCAGCGAGCCCTTGTTCTCGCCCATGTGCCACTTGCCCACCCCATGCGTAACGTAGCCGAGCTTCTTGAGAACGCTCGGGAGCGTGACCGCCCCATCGAGGCCACCCTTCTCGCCGTACATCGGCGGGCGCAGGATGCCGTGGTGCAGTGGGTTCTGCCCGGTGTGGATCGTCGCCCTGGTCGGCGAACAACTCGGAGTCGAGTACGCCGAGGTGAGGTTCAGGCCCTCGTTGGCAAGGCGATCCATTGTCGGCGTCTCGTTGCCAACGGCGATACCGCCGCCGTTGAAGCCCATGTCCATCCAGCCGACGTCATCGAGCAGGAAAATGAGGATGTTGGGTTTCTTGCCAGTCTTTTTCTCCAACGCGGCGAGCTTGTCGCGCGCCTGTTTTTCCTGCTCCGCGTGCTTGATGACCGGGTACATGTTATCGGCGGGCGGTACATCCTCCATGGTAATGAACTGATCGGGATGGTTGTATCCCTTGTCCTTCGTGGGGCCGGTCGCCGAACCGCGGGCGTTTTGCGCGCTCACCGGGGCGGCGGCGCACATGAGCGCAGCCAGCATCGACGCTGAGATGATGGCCATCGCCTTTGATTGAAGTCTTCCTTTCATCGACAAATCCTCCTTCTCAGTTTTTCATTCGCGTTGCGCGTTGCCACTCACGACGCTGCCGTGCCTGACGTCCAGGATGACAGCCGCGTCGCCATCTGCTGCGCCCAGTATGTGAGCGCGTGCTCGGCGTCGCCTAGCTCCCACACTGCGGCGTTCTTGAGACTACCGCCGCCGACGCGCTTGGACACCGCGGCCGCGAGAACTTGACCGCTGACGGAGTCGCTGATCTTCGTCTCGGCTTGCGCGGAACCGACGAAGGGGAACGTGCCGGTGGCCAGGTACTTCAGTGTGGCGAGCAAGCGCACGTGAGGCTCGGCCACCGATATCGAGCGCATCACCGGTGTGGCCGTGGTGGCGTCTTCGAGTGCGACTTGAATCGTCAGCACGCCTGGGCCTGCCTGGTCCACGACCTGGAACTTCGTCGCCAGCGCTTCCTGAATGACCTTGGTGAAGTAGGTCGTCAGTACCTGCTGATCCTTGGGCGAGACTTTCGTATCGTCGCCGCCCCAGAAGCTGACCGGCTCGATCATGACCTTGCTGTACTGCGTCCACTGCGCGCTCGGATTGATGTAGCGCAGGTCCGCCTCTTTCTTGTCGTTGGTCGCGGTAAGCTGCGAGCAGACGCTGCTACCCAGGAATGGGCAATAGTTCTGGTCGCTCACCTTCACCTGCTGCGTCACCGCGCAGCCCGCCACCATCGCGGCGAGGGCAAACCCAGCCACCGCCGATCGAACAGATATCCGATTCAATTTGCTCATCTCGAATCCTCCTCTTCTGCGTTCAAAGTCCATCCGAACTCCTTTGCGCCTCTGTGTCCCTGAGCCTCTGCGCTGAAATACCTTCAGCTACCCTTCTCACCCAGTTGATTGAGCATCTTCCCTGCATCGCGACCAGCTCTTCATCAAGGGCAAAAGTTTACACCCCCCCCCCGGGGGGTGCCTAGAGAGTGTAACCAAAATGTCATCAGCGGAGGTTACGCCGTACTCGATACCGAGAGTGTCCTGTCTCTCAAGTTCGATGACGATACAGAGATCACGAAAGCACGAAAAAAAAGAAGTCCGGTCCCGTAGTTTCGAGCTTTCGGGGTTTCGTGATTCTCCGGGCTCCGGAGATGGCGCTGGTCTGTTGAACGAGGCGCGGGTCAGGGAGGATTTGCGTACGGGCGGAAAATCCCCCTCAGTCCCCCTTTCTTCAAAGGGGGAAGACGTTCCCTTCGCGTTATTCCGCTTCGGGCACTTCAGGCTCCGCTGGCGGCTCGACCGCAGGCTCGTCGAGATCTGCCGGGCCAGGTTCGACCGCGGGAAGACCGGCTTCGGCATTGCCGCTCGCCTCGTCGGTCGCGGGTGAATCGGGTGGCTGCATCTCCTCCTCGGCCGGCACCTGTTGCGCGACGACGTCACGAACGATCGTTCCGGCGGCGAACGACATCAACAGCGCGATGAGCGAGATCCTTAGGAATATTTTCATTGGCGGAAAATATCAGATGCTCGGTGGAGCAACCAGTCCAAAAACTATCAGTGAGAGATCATTTTGAGAAAAATCCAATCAACCCATCATGTCATTCTGAGGCGAAGGCGAAGAATCTCTCTTCCTGTCGCGCGAGATCCTTCGCTGCGCTCAGGATGACAATTCTCGGCCTGTTTCGAAACTGACTACTACGAAAGGATCAGGTGGACTCACTAGGTGCTCGCCTGTAGACGCCGCAGCTCGCGTTGCAACAGCGATTCGTAGATCGGCGGATTGCCCAAGGCTTCGGCGACGGCGTACGCGGCCAGACTCGCCAGGATCAGCGGCAGCACGATCGCGTAGGAGCCTGTCATCTCGACGAGCAAGACCGCGCCGGTCAGCGGCGCGCGGACCACTCCCGCAAACAGCGCGGCCATTGCGGCCGCAGCTAGTACCGGCATCGCCGCCGTCGGTGCCGGCAGCACAGCCAACCAGGCGCCGTGGAAAAGGAGTCCGAGCAGCGCGCCCAGCACCAGGAGCGGAGCGAAGATGCCGCCGGGGGCGCCGATCGCATAGCTGCCGATCGTCAGCACGAAACTCAATGGGAGCAACCACAGAGCCGCGGCGGTGGAGATGCCACCGTCGAGCACGCGTGCCGCAAACACCACGCCTCCACCCGGAAGCGCCGGCACGAACCACGCCACACCGCCGAGCACGACGCCCATCGCCACACCAAGCATCCACGCCGGTACCCGTTGCTTGCAGCGGTCCATCAGCACCAACGCCCGCATCAGGACCGCGTTGAAGATGACGCCGATCACTCCGCCCAGGGCACCCACCAACACTACCGGCGCGAGCATCAGCAGCGGCGGCGGCAGTTCGCGCGGCAGCGCCAACTCCGGCGCTTGTCCCAACCAGAAGCGGCAGCAGAGATCGGTCACGACGGAGGCCAGCAGTGTGCCGAGATAGATCGCCGGATGAAGCGGGCACTTCAATTCTTCGACGACGAACAGCGTTCCCGCCAGCGGCGCGTTGAAGGCGCCCGCCAGTCCGGCACCCGCTCCCACGACCAGAAGGTTTCGGCGCGCCGCACTCGACAACCCAAAGCGCGCTCCGAGATGCTCGGCCAGTGACGCACCCATTTGTACCGTCGGTCCTTCGCGTCCGAGCACCAAGCCGCCGCCGATGCCGAGAATGCCGCCGACAAACTTTACCCAGACCACCGACAGCGGCCAGAGCTTCACAACGCCTCGCTCCACACCCTCGACGTGCTGGATGCCGCTACCGGCAGCGAGCGGCGCGAACCGTCCAGTCATCCACACCGCCAGCCCGACGGCGATGGCGCACACGGCGACCAGCAACAACGCGCCCGCAGCACCCAGCGGCTTCGCCCAGAACGTGAGCTGCTCGCGTTGCCGCAGTGCGAAGTCCAACCCCGCGTGAAAGGCCACCGACAACCCACCCACGAGCAAACCGCTGGCGAGGATAGCCAGCCACAACGCGATGCCGCTTTGAGGAGAATCCGATTCGCCCGCGGCGGGCGACGGTGAAGACTCGTCCATGATCACGACTCACGTAGATTGCGCATCGCGAACCCTGAACCGAAAATACTCCAACGCAAAGGCGCGAAGGCGCAAGGCGAATATTCTGTGAAGAGAGCCCATTTCACTGAAGGTCATTTCAGAGGCGTTCGTTCATGCCAAGCGATCGGACCAAACCCTTGCGCCCTTGCGCCTTGGCGACTTTGCGTTGAGTTCCCTTCTTCGGATTGAGGCCAATCGCGGGGGTCCTTCGAATCGCGCACTGGGTGCTGCCATAAGCGGCCACTGCAAGTCCAGCGGGGTCGCGGAAGATTTTTCGCCACCGTCGATTTACCATTGCGATTTTTTTGTTCATGGGGGATATTCGCGGGAACCTTTTGTCCGGAACTTCCGGGCCGGGTGTGAAGGAGATCTCAAATGCGTAGAGCCTTGGCAGTAATGGGGGGATTGCTTGGCGTACTCATCGTGGTGATCGCACCGGGGTTGGCGCAGCCGCCGCCGTCGGTGAGCCAGATCGTTCAGAAGATGAAGGACGCACTCGAACCGGCGCGGGCGAGTACGCGCACGCTCAGCATCACGGTCAGCGATATGGGCGACACGCAGAAATTCATCGCCCGTCAGGCGCGCAAGCAAATGCCCGACGGCAAGCGCATGGTGACGGTGATGATGGAACCGGAAGATGTGCGCGGCATGGCCTTCCTGGTGTCCGAGCCAAAGGACCCGACCAAGCCGACGGTCATGTGGACGTACGTGCCGTTCATCCGGCGCGTGAAGAAAATTCTTGCGATCGACGGTTTCCAGCATTTTCTCGGCACCGACTTCACCTACGCCGATCTCGGGTTCGTCCGCGTGCACAAGAACTACAAGCTGCTGGGAAGCGAACAGCACGGCGGGACGCTCGCGTACAAGGTGGATGAGAAGCTCCCGCCGCCTCAATACTATTACTCCCACATCATCCTGTGGGTCGGGCAGAGCAGCATGCTGCCGCTGCAACGCGACTACTACGATCCATCCGGGAAGGTCGCGTGGAAGCGAGAAGTGTTCGATTCGGTCAGCACCATCGACGGCGTCCCCACGATCATGCACGCGAAGATGACCGATCTGATCGAGAACACCAGCACCGATCTCAGCGTCACGCAAATCAAGTACGACAGCGAGGTGCCGGACGCGCTCGTCGATCCGACGCACATGCCGAAGCTGGCCGACGATCCCGCGTGGCAAGCCGGCGCTACGCAGTAGGGCAGAACCGCAAGTCGTCGATCCGAAGCGTAGGGGCGATGCTTGCCTCGCCCTCTGAAGTCCGGAGAATCACGAAACCCCGAAAGCTCGAAACCTCGAGGCCGGAATTTCTTTCGTGGCTTCCGCTATTTCGTGCTTTCGTGATCTCCACCGCCTCACCTGCCCACCGGGAGCGTCAGCACCGGCGACTTGCCTTTGCTGGTTGCCGATTGCAGCGCGAAGAGCAGATGCAGCAAGCTGAACGTGGATTTGGAACTCTGATCGTCGTCGGCGATGTAGAACCACCAGCCGCGGTGGGCGACAGCCACGTGGGCTTGCAGCGGCCGCTCCTTCTGCGAATGGATGGTCATGATGTCTCCCAGCACTTTCGACCAATCGAACGGCTGGCCGTCGTCGTCCTTGGTGGTCGTCACTAGGCCGGCCTGAATGTGCGGAGCCGGCGGTTGCACCGACTGCGACAGGAAGTACAACACGCTCAACATCGATCGGCAACGCAGCCCCACTTCGTCAGGCTGCCGCTTGAACGGAAACGAGGTGAGATTGAAGTCGTCGCGACCGGGCGCCAGATCGAGTTCGCGACGGATGGCGACAACGTCCGCGGCGAGCGGGCTGTTGGGATCGGCTGGCTCGTGCACCCAGAAATGCGGATTGCGTCCGGGCCGATCGCTTTCATGTTCCTTCGTCTCCCAGTTGAGACCGACGAGCCGTGCTGACTGCAGACGATGGAGACGCGTGGCAAAGTCGGCGAAGCGTTCATAGTCCGGTTTGTGTTCCGGCGTCGGACCGGTGGCGGTGGGCGCGTTGAAGAGATCATTCACGCGTTGCGCGGCCACCAGCAGCAAGCGCTCGTCGCTCCAGCCGGTTTGTGAGAAGAGCATGAAGGAATTCAACGGGATCGGCGTGAGCATGCGGGTAGCGAACTCATCGCCGCTGAACGGTGTGTAGGTGATCGTGGGATGTTCCGAATAGCCGAGGGTGGTGCCGACGGTAGCGCCTCCGCTGCTCGAACCGAGCATCTCACCGCCGGCAGTGAACGCGGAATCGTAGTTGTACTGCGCGAGCACCGGGCCGAGTTCGAGGAACAACGGCGTGTCGTTGTAGCGCAGGCGGACGAGATTGAGCAGCATCTCCGCATCGGCGGAGCGAGCGATTTGTTCGTTGTAGTCCGGCCGCTCACTGCGGACGGCTTTTGGGCCGAGGCCGGTGGTGCAACCGCTGGCGAGCAGCGCCAGCAGGCCGGGGATCACGACGGCGCGGAAGGAGAATCGCAATTGCAATTGGTTCGTCCTTCCGTTTACTCGGTGCGGCGCGCCACGCTTACAGCCATGGCCTGACCAGGACTTGCCGTAAAGCGGAGCTGTCTCCCAATTCGTCATTCCGGCGAAAGCCGGAATCCAGGCTCGACCACGCGCCCCCACCTGGATACCGGCTTTCGCCGGTATGACGGATCCACTGTCGGGATTTCTTGTACTGAGTCGCCACATCATTCTACTTCCCGAGGTGCGCCAGCGCGTCGCGCATCGGCGCGCTGGAGACCCTCATCAAACCTGAGAACGGACTGTCCATCTCTATAATCAGAAGGATCGCACCCGCGACCGACAGCGCGCACACGAGCAAGGCCGCGACAACCGTTGCATTGCGGGGGGCGAACAGCCCGAAGGTGGCGAAAATGATCGCCAGCCAGGACACCAACACGACGAGGAGTGTGACGGGGACTGATTTCTCATTTTGCAACAGTTGGAGCCAGCGCGTCGACAACATCTCGTTCGCGATCTCCACGGCCTGCGACCGCAGCTCGCGCTGCGCCTCGGTCTGCGGCGAGAGTTCCCAGAGCTTGGTGCGAAGGCCCTCCGCCCGCACGTTTTGCTCAGGGCTGTCCAGTGTCGCCGCCCGAGACGTGTCGACGGGAAAGAGCAGTTCGATCCTGGCGGCATAGGCGTGTTTCAGCAGATCCCGCAACTCTCTGGTCTCCGCTCCGTAGTCGGCGAGGGCGCGGTCGAACGTCACCACCCGCGCGGCATTCTGCAGCAGTTCTTCGCTCATCTTGTCGAATGAACTCTTTGCCGACGAGATCAGCAGACTCAGAACCAGCGCGGCCATGGTGGCGATCAAGGCGGTAGCCAGCTTCACAACATCCTTGGTATCCGGGCTTAGGTGATGATCGGGTAAAGCATTGCCGATGAACAAGCCGAGCATCGCGGCGCCGAAAACGCACGCAAACACGATCAATGCGATTTCCAGTGGGCTCACGCTTCACTTCTCCGGTGCCGATTGGTAATCCACGCGCGGCCGAGCAGGAACGTGAGGACGGCGTGGGCAACTACCGCCGGCCACAATAGGTATCCGACGCGTTCGCCGTCGACTCCCAGTGAGAGAAGATAGATCGTCACCAGCGGATTGTAGGTCAACATCGCCCGCAGTGCCGGGAGGTTTGCGACCGACGCGTCCGGACTCGGCCAGCAGGCCACTCCCAACGAGAGCAAGCCGATGCCGGCCACTCGGCCGATGGAGACACTCGCGCCGGAGATTTCACTACCGAGCAGTAGCCATACGAAGACGGAGGGCGCGGCGATCAAGGCCAACCCCGTGCCCGCTTCGATGATGGAGGTGAGTTTGAGCAGACGGTTCATCGCATTTGGCGTATCGCTGATGACCCGGACCATATGCAATACGCGATCAGCCATCTGCGCGAGGCGCGCCTCGCTAGTCTTTGGCTTTGGCGACGGCTTCTGCAGCGGCCTTCTGATCCGCTTCCGTCATTTGGTCCGGGCCGAGCTTGAACCTCAGCTTGTCGATTGTCCCGGTGAAGCGGAACGGCAACTTGTAGCTGTCGTCCACCGCCGTGCGGGTATCGACACCGACGTCGAAGGTCTCGTCGATGGCCATGATGATCGGGATCGTGTGCTTGAGTGTCTTCTTGGCCAGTTCTTTGCCGTCCACGGTGAATACGCCAGTGCCGCCCTTGCCGGGGCCGGGGCCGTCGTATTTGAAGTCGAATACCAGCGTATGCTTGCCGGGCTCGAGTGCCTTTCCAAACAAGTCCTCGCCGACGATGGCCCCGACGCCGCCTTCCCAGCGGAATCGCTCCAGATCGAGCAGGTTATAGACGAAGACCGGTTTGCCCTTTTGCAGGAACATCGCGTAGCCGCCGAAGCGGCCGCCCATCGTCACGATCATTCCCTCCGCGCCGCCTTCGGGAACGGTGACCTCGGCGGTGATGGTGTAGTCCTTGTCCAGAATGCTCGGCGCATTACCGACGGGAATGTTGGCATTCTCACCGATGTAGGTGAACTCCGTCCGCCCGGCGACCGCGCTTGGCCGCGGTGTCACAAAGCGCGGCAGGGTCGAGTTATCCAATGGGAAGACCTGGTATTTCGCGGCCTCCGTCAGGAACGCCGCCTGCAGTTCTTTGAGTTTGTCGGGATTCTTGGCCGCGAGATCATTGGCCTGCGAATAATCCTCGGCGATGTTGTAGAGTTCCCACTTGTAGTCGTTCACGGGCGGCAGCGGCTTGGTGCCGAGGAGCCAGACCGCCTCGGGTGGCGTGGTGCAGGCATACCAGCCGTCGTGGTAGATGCCGCGGTTGGCAAACATCTCGAAATACTGCGTGTCGCGCTTCGACGGCGCTTTGGCATTCGCCGCATCGAAGGTGTAAGCCATGCTCACGCCTTCGATGGGCTTCTGCGCGATGCCGTTGACCGTCGCCGGCGCCTGGATGGTTGTGGCTTCAAGGATTGTCGGCACGATATCGATCATGTGGTGGAACTGCGTGCGGACACCGCCGGCGTCCTTGATGTGGCCGGGCCACGAGACGACCATGCCCTGCCGGGTCCCGCCGAAATGCGACGCGATTTGCTTGGTCCACTTGAACGGTGTGTCGAACGCCCACGTCCAGCCCACCGCCATGTGCGGGTAGGTCTTGTCCGAACCCCAGTTTTCATAGTGCAACATTTGCACCGCCTCCGGCAGGGTCAGAATCCCGTTGTAGGCTGTCATCTGGTTAAACGTGCCCTCCAGAGTGCCCTCGGCGCTCGTGCCGTTGTCGCCGCTGATGTAGATGATCAGCGTGTTGTCGAGTTTGCCCATGTCCTCGACCGCCTGTATCACGCGGCCAATCTCATGGTCGGTATAGGCTGCGTAGGCGGCGAATACCTCCGCTTGGTGCGCGTAGAGTTTCTTTTGGAGAAATGAAAGCGAGTCCCATCGCGGGAGCTTCGCGCCGCCATACTCGGCCTGACCGTCCGGCCACGCCGTGAGCTGGGTGCCTTCCGGAATCACGCCCAGCCGTTTCTGATTGGCGAAGATCTGCTCGCGCAACTTTTCCCAGCCCATGTCGAACTTGCCCTTGAACTTCGCGATCCATTCCTTGGTCGGCTGGTGCGGCGAGTGGGTGCCGCCGGGCACGTAATAGACAAAGAACGGTTGCTCGGGTGCGGCTGCATTCAGACTGCTCATGTACTTGATGGCTTCGTCAGCCATGTCGGTGATGAGGTTGTAATCCTTCTTGCCGACCCACGGGGTGATCGGCGTGGTGTTCTGGTAAAGGTAGGGCGTCCACTGGTCGGTCTCGCCGCCCATGAACCCGTAGAAATACTGGAAGCCCATGCCGACCGGCCATTGGTCGAACGGCCCGGCCGCGCTGTACAGATAGGTGGGCGTATTGTGGTTCTTGCCGAACCACGAGGTCGCGTAGCCGTTTTCCTTCAGGATCTCACCGATGGTGGCACTGTCAGGTCCGATGACGGAGTCGTAGCCTGGAAAGCCGGTGGACATCTCGCCGATGACCCCGTAGCCGACCGAGTGATGGTTGCGCCCGGTGATCAACGCCGCCCGCGTCGGCGAGCAGAGTGCGGTGGAGTGAAACTGCGTGTAGCGCAATCCCGCCTTGGCGATGCGATCCATCGCGGGGGTCGGGATGATGCCGCCGAACGTACCCGTGACGCCGTAGCCCTGGTCGTCGGTCATGATGAGCAACACGTTGGGCGCGCCTTTGGCCGGCACGATGCGCGGCGGCCACCACGGTGTGGAATCCTTGGCGCTCTCCTTGATCACCCCGCCGAACCTCATCGGTGGCGGCGGGAGTTGCTTCCCATCGATCGTAGTTGTGGTGCTCGGCGCACCAGGAACGCCGGTGATTTGCTGGGCTCTCGCCGAACCAACGGCAAGAACCATCAGAACCAAAACCAAGAACGCCACTGCGCGGGTCTTCAAGATGCCCGCGACCACATCGCTAGTTGAAACCTCGTCCTTCATCTTAACCTCCCACCGCGTGATGTCGGTAGAGTCACACGTCGCTCGGCGACTCGTAACACGATGGATTCTTCAAGTCATCCTCGGAAATCTCCGCCTCTAGGGCGCGCAAGGCTTGCGCTGCGGCGCGGAAGTGCGCTTGTATAGCGCCGTGTTCAATCGTCCGTTTGCCGACACGTCGCTGCTCGCGTGCCCGCAGTGCGATCTCCTGCAGCGGCTACCGCATCTCGCACCCGGCGCGTCGGCGCGCTGCCCGCGCTGCGACGAGGAATTGTGGCGCCCGCGGGAAGACTCGCTCAACCGCACACTCGCGCTCAGCGTCGCGGCGGTCGCACTCTTCGCGCTCGCGAACTCCACGCCGATGCTGGGCCTGAACGCCGTCGGCCGCGCCGCCTCCACCACCGTGTTCGGCGGTGCGGCGCAGCTCTGGCAAGACGGGCAGGAGGTTGTGGCCGCGCTCGTCCTCTTCAGTGCCGTGATCGCGCCGGCGTTGCAGATCGGCTTCATGCTGGCGATCGTGCTCGGCGCTCATCGTGCGCGCCCGTCGCGTTGGGTCGGCACATTGCTGCGCTATCATCCGACTGCCCGCACCTGGAGCATGATCGAAGTAATGATGCTGGGCGTGCTGGTCGCGCTCATCAAGATCGCGGAGTTGGCGACGGTGATCCCCGGCATCGCGCTGTTCGCTCTCGGTGCGCTGGTCTTCGTGCTCGCGGCGATGCAAGCGAACTTCGATCCGCACGAAGTGTGGCACCGAATCGAATGGGCCGACACCAACGCGCGGCACACGGAGTGGTAACGGCATGGCCGCGGTGATGTCATGAGCGCAACCGTCTCGACCGCGATGCAACACGGCCTGCAGAGCTGCGAACGCTGCGCCCTGTTGTCGCGCCCCGCCGCCGGCGAGCACGACGGGCGCTGCCCACGCTGCGGCGAGGAACTCACCTTCCGTAAACACGAGAGCTTACAACGCACGTGGGCTTTCGTGATCGGCGCGGCCATCTGCTACATCCCGGCCAACATCCTCCCGGTGCTGACGACGACGACCGCGGCGGGGTCGGACTCCGACACCATCTTGCAAGGCGTCATCCTGCTGTGGTCGCCGACCGGGTGGCCGCTCTCGCTCATCGTGTTGGTCGCCAGCATCATGATCCCGAGCGCGAAGATCATCGCGCTGGTGTACTTGCTCGTCACCGTGCAGCGCGGCTCGACTGCGAACAACGGGCAGCGGGTGCGCATGTACCGGGTGGTCGAGTTCATCGGGCGCTGGTCGATGGTCGATGTGTTCGTCGATGCCTTCACCGCCGCGCTGGTGCAACTGCAGCCGCTCATGTCGGTGGCGCCGGCGCCCGGCTTGTTCTTCTTCGCCGCCGTGGTAGTGCTGACGATGCTCGCGGTCGAGTCTTTCGACCCACGTTTGATCTGGGATTCCCTAGACGCGAAAGAGGTTCGGCATGTCTGACAGCGATGCCCCGCTCCCGCACGTTCCCGAGTCGAGAGCCTTGAGCAAGAAACGCACGCGCCTGTCGCTGGTCTGGTTCATCCCGATCGTAGCGGCGATCGCCGGAGCCTGGGTCGCGGTGGTACGCATCCTCGGCGAGGGACCGAAGGTGGAGATCGTCTTCAAGTCGGCGGAAGGACTCGAAGCCGGCAAGACGAAGATTCAGTACAACGGCGTCGACGTCGGCGTGGTCACTACCGTTCGGCTCTCGGATGACCACTCGCAGGTGATCACCACTGCGCAGATGGCGCCGAAGACCGAAGGCTTTCTGGTCGATGACACGCGCTTCTGGGTGGTGCGGCCGCGCATCTCGGGCGCCAACGTGACCGGATTGAACACGCTCATCTCCGGCGCCTACGTCGCCATCGATATCGGCCAGTCGACCAAGAGTATGCGCACCTTCGTGGCGCTCGAAACGCCGCCGGTCGTGACCGGCGAAGTCCGCGGGCGTTTCTTCATCGCGAAGACGCCCGACCTCGGATCGCTCGACAGCGGCACGCCCGTCTTCTTCCGGCGCTTGCAGGTCGGCCAGGTGGCGTCGTACCAACTCGACAAGGACGGCCAAGCGTTGAGCCTCAAGCTGTTCATCAACGCCCCCTACGATCAATACATCACGCCGAACACGCGCTTCTGGCACGCCAGCGGGTTCGACGTATCGCTTTCCGCGGCGGGCCTCACCGTGCAGACGCAGTCGGCGCTGTCGATCTTGATCGGCGGCGTCGCCTTCGAGACGCCGCCGACCGATGGGCTGGCGCCGCCCGCCGAGGAGAACACCGTCTTCACGTTGTTCAACAATCGCGCCGATGCCTTCAAGCTGCCCGCCCACGATCCGCAGACCTTTGTGCTCACCTTCAAGGAATCGGTGCGCGGACTCGCCCCCGGCGCCCCGGTCGAGTTCCACGGGATTGCGATCGGCGAGGTCGCCGAAATCAACGCGCAAATCGACGCGAAGACCTTTGAGTTTTCCGCGCCGGTGACCATCCACTTGGACGCGCAGCGACTCGGGGTCGCGGTACGCGACCTCGCACCCGGCGAAGACATAGGCAGCATTCGCAAGAAACTGATCGACACCTTGGTGTCCAACGGCGCCCGCGCGCAGTTGCGGACGGGCAACCTGCTCACGGGATCTTTGTTCGTGGCGTTCGAGGTCTTTCCGGGCACACCCGCCGTTACCGTGGATTGGTCACGTACGCCGCCGGAGTTGCCGACCGTCCCGGGTGAACTCGCGGCGATCCAGGCCAGCGTCGTGAACATCATCAAGAAACTCGACCAAGTGCCGATCAAGAGCATCGGCGAAGACCTAGAGAAGACGATCGCCGATCTCGATCGCGCGCTGGTGAGCGGCCGCGGCACGCTCGACAACGCCAACAAGTTGATCGAACCGAATTCCGTACTCGGTGCGGAGTTAGGCAACACGCTTCAGGAGGTGAGCCGCGCGGCGCGCTCGGTGCGCGTGCTGGCCGACTACCTCGAGCGTCATCCCGAGTCGCTCATTCGCGGCAAGGCGGAGGAGAAGAAGTGATGGCGAGCCGGATCACGCACGCACTCTCATTGATGTTGGTCGCGGCGGCGGCGGTTGGTTGCAGCGCGTCGGCACCGGCGCGCTTTTACACTCTCGATGCGGCGGCGACGCCGGACAGTGCTCCGGCGGCATCGTATGCCGTACTGGTCGGACCCGTCTCCATCCCCGCATCGGTCGACCGGCCGGAGTTCGTGGTGCAGGTGGCGCCCAACCGGGTCGACGTCGACGAGTTCAATCTCTGGGCGTCGCCGCTGAACGACAGCATCGCCCGCGTCGTCGCCGGCGACCTCGCGGTGTTGCTCGGGACGCCCGACGTCGCCGTTGCCCCGCTCGCGAACTTCAGTCCAGCCTATCGGGTGACGATCAACGTCCAGCGCTTCGAGTCGCTCGCCGGCGAGGCGGCGGTGGTTGAAACGGTGTGGACCGTGCGCGCAACCGCGGGCGGCGAGCCGCGCTCCGGCCGGACACTCGCGCGCGAGCCTTTGCAAGGCAGCGGCTTCGACGCGCTCGCCGCCGCGCACAGCCGCGCGCTCGTGCGCGTGAGTAGCGACATCGCCGCGGCGATCCGGGCCGAAGCCGTCCAGGCTGCGGAGGTCACGAAGGGATCGCACCCCAAGAGTGCCAAGGACCGCAAGGGCGCTCCACAGAAATGAAGTTGCGACGGCTCGACGCGCTGGGCAGGGCCGTAGGGGCCGCGCTTGCCCGGCCCGGCGGGGCGCAGCGAGCAGTGCCCCTACACGAATTCCCGCTTCATCGTCTTCGGGTAGCACAGTTCGTGACCACTTCATGGTGAAAATTTTGTCCGATCAAGACAAAGGAGCGCACCGCCTTACGCTGCACGATGCGCTCTGTGCGAGTTCGGCTCGGTGACGGAATCCTGATGCGACTAACCGAAGCGATCGGCCGTGATCTCCTCGCGCGGCGACACACTGCTCTGCTGCTCGCGATCGTCGGAATGTTCGCGGTGAGGCCGTTCCTCGGCGACACAGGCGCCGCCACCATCGCCTACAGCGTCGCGACCCTGCTCGTGGGACTCGTCGCCATCCTCACCATTCAGGTCGACGATCTGGTAGGTGAACGAGAAAGGCTTCTGCTTCAGCGTCGGAGGAGAAGGTTGGTCGGCTGGGCGCTCGCCGCGTCGGCAGTTACCGAGCGAGTGTGGGCGTTCTTCGCCCCAAGCCCAGAGCTCGTCGTGGTAGGGTCGGTTTCTTGGCTGCTGTTCTTCTCGTACGTTACCTGGAGCCTGTTGCGCAGCTTGCTGAAGCAGCGCGAGGTGACGGGCGAGACCATCACCCTGTCGGTGTCGATCTATCTGCTGCTCGGAATCTGCTGGGGGCTCTTGTACGTCGTGATCTTCGCGCGCCACCCGGAGGCGTTCCAATTCCCGACTCCTACTCCTAGCGATATCGGTGAGGCGTACAGGTTCCCCATCCTCCTTTATTTCAGCTTCACGACCCTATCGACCATCGGTTACGGCGACATCACGCCGCTGACCTTGCAAGCCCGCTACGCGGCGGTCGCCGAGGGGATCACCGGGCAGTTCTATCTGGCGATTCTCGTCGCGCGCTTGGTGGGGATGCAGATGAGCCGCGCCGCAACTCCACCGACGAACCCTCCGGCGCACGATCGGCGAACCGAAGACCCGGATCGATGATCGACAGTGCCGCGCTCCTTCCATGCGGAAGGAGAGTATCTCCGGTCCGCAGCGAGCGCCTGATTTCAGCCCGGGCCTTCAGGCTCGGGGGCAGAACCGTGGCATTGTAGTATGCGAGACTCAGTAGCGATGGAGTCGCCTGCGAATCCGCAAGATGGGCGCGCCGCGCTGGGATGCTCACGATGTCCGCGAGTCGACTCTCCCAGACGCTCGACTTGGCCAAAATACTTGGCTACCATGACGACATGACCAAAGTGAGAATCGGTGAACTACGCGACCGCGTCAGTCATTACGTACGGCGCGCCGAACAAGGCGAAACGATCGTCATCGTCAACCGGACGCGTGAGGTTGCCGTACTTGCCCCGCAGAGTCGGCGCGTTGCCCGTTCGGCTCGACTGCTCGGCTGCCTGAAGGGGACCGCGACCATCCACGGCGACATCGTGGGCCCGGTCATCCCCGGTGACGAGTGGTTTCACTCGTGAACTACTTGCTGGACACGCATGCATGGCTGTGGGGCGTCCTGGGTGATGCGAGGCTCGGTCGGCAAGCTCGACGGGCAGTTGCGTCGGCTGCCGAGCGCACGAAGATCGGCTTGGCCGCGATCTCCCTCAAGGAAGCCGCCTGGCTCCTGGCGCACCAGCGGATCGTGCTCAGCGCACAGGCCAGTGCGTGGCCGGATTGGTTGCGCGCCGCGGCGAGTGCTCCGGGGTTGGAGGTGTTGCCCCTGACGGTGGAGATCGCGATTGCGTCGGAACAGTTGCCCGCATCATTTCCGAAGGACCCAGCCGACCGGCTGATCGTCGCCACCGCGCGCCGTCATGGCCTGACCCTGATTACCGCCGACAGCGCGTTGCGCGGGCAGGCACACGTGCCGACGCTCTGGTAAGCCAGTGGGCGGGGTGAGGCGAGGTTGCGCGCCTGGTGGGGATGCAGATGAGCCGCGCCGCAACTCCGCCGACGAACGCTCCGGCGCACGATCGCCGCGACGCGGCGAAAGGAGAGTAGTCATGTCGCGTGACAAGATGGCCAGCGAGCCTCCGCTGCTTGTCCAGCGTTACGGCGCTGTCGAAACCTTCACCATCAATGACCCGCCACGAAACCGCATGAGCCTCGATTTCATGGACGCGTTGGAGGCAGAGGTCGCCCGCGTTGCACATGACCCGGGTGTACGCACCATCGTCATCCGCGGCTCGGGGGAAGAGAACTTCTCCGTCGGCATGGACCTCAAACAACTTCCGCAGGGTGTCGCGCGCATGGGAAGCCTGGAAGCCGTGTTCGATCAACGCCTGCGCGTCCTGAGCGCCATCGAGAATCTTCCGAAGCCCGTGATTGCGGTTCTCTACGGGTACTGTCTCGGGGGCGGACTCGAACTCCCGCTCGCGTGTCACTTCAGGTTGGCGGCGACGGAAGGAGCTAAGATTGGATTGCCTGAGCTCGACCTGGGCACGGTGCCCGCGTGGGGAGGCAGCGCACGTTTGACGCGCTGCGTGGGACGCGACCACGCGCTGGATATGATTCTGCGGGCAAAGAAGATCTCCGGTCCCGAAGCGCTACGGATTGGTCTCGTCAGCGAAGTCTGGCCACTCAACGAGCTGTTTCAGCGGGCTCACGATCTTGCGCTCGAGTTGGCGGAGATGCCCGCGCTCGCGGTCGCGGGCATGCTTGGTTGCGTCGTCGGCGCTGGCGAGAAGTCCCTCGCCGAAAGCATCGCAGACGAGCGGCAAGCGGTGATGTCGACGATGGGCACGCCCGATCAACGTGAAGGGATGCTGGCGTTCCTCGAGAAGCGAAGGCCTCGCTTCAATCGCGAATCTTAACCTTGATCTGAGTTCACCACGAAGGCACGAAGACTACGAAGGGGGGCGTCGGAAGAGTTCTCGGTCGGCTTGTCGTAACCGCATTGGTAATGCGGTTGGGTTGGGGTTGAACTCATGAAACCTTCTTTCGGCTCCTCTTCGTGCCCTTCGTGTTCTTCGTGGTGAAGGTTTTGGCCGATCAACGTTGGGTCGTATTGTCAGTGCCCGGGTTTTCCCTTCCGCATCTCGGCGGAAAGGGAGTATATGCTGCGCTACGGAAGGGAGGTCTGACTCGATGGGCACACCGGTGAAAGACTGGGCGACCGACTACGACATCTTCGACCCCGGATACGTCGCCGACCCGTTCGGGGTTTGGGGCGATCTGCGACAGAAGTGCCCGGTGGCGCATAGCGACCGCTGGGGTGGATCGTGGTTGCCGACGCGCTACGAAGACGTGTTCGCCATCGCGCGCAACGTCGAGCGCTTCTCTTCGACGGACATCACCGTTGCGCCGACGCTCGATGACGACGACGAGTATGCCGCCGTGAAGTCGCCGCCCATCTCGAGCGATCCACCGGAGCACACGTGGGCGCGACGGCTGATCCTGCCGCTGTTCTCGCCCAAAGCGGTGGAACGCTTCGAGCCGGCGACACGCCAGTTCTGTCGCGCGCTCATCGACCGCTTCATCGCCAGCGGTCGCGCGGATGCCGCCGTCGACTACGCGCAGCAGATCCCCGTGCGCGTGATCGCCAACATGCTCGGTGTCGACGAGTCGATGTCCGACACGTTCACCTACTGGGTGCGCGGCGTCCTCGAACTCGGTCTCACCGACCCGGAGCTGCGCCGCCGTTGCCGACTCGAAGCGCTGCAGTTCCTCATGCAACAGGTCGCCGCGCGCAAGAGCGAGCCGAAGGACGATCTCATCTCGTATCTCCTCGCGCAGCGGGTCGACGGCCAGCCGGTGCCGGACGCGCACGTGCTCGGCACCTGCGGTCTCTTGCTCGTGGCCGGCGTCGACACCACCTGGAGTTCCATCGGCTCCGCGCTCTGGCATTTGGCGACGCATGCCGACGATCGCCGCCGGCTCGCCGCCGATCCGGGGCTATTGCGCACCGCGATGGAGGAGTTCCTGCGCGCGTACTCGCCGGTCACCATGGCCCGCATCGTCAGCGGCGACACCGAATTCCAGGGCACGAGGATGTGTGCGGGTGAACGGGTGTTGATGTCCTTCCCCTCCGCCAATCGCGATCCCACCGTGTTCCCCGACGCCGACAAGGTGCTCATCGATCGCGAACAGAACCGCCACATCGCGTTCGGGGTTGGCATCCACCGCTGCGCCGGATCGAATTTGGCGCGCATGGAAATGCGCGTCGCGCTTGAGGAATGGCTCGCCCGCATTCCGGAGTTCCGCCTGGAGAACGCCAGTGTGGTCACCTGGGCGGGCGGCCAGGTGCGCGGTCCGCGCACGCTGCCGGTGGTGTTCCCATGAAAGTGCGTGTGGATTGCGACCGCTGTCAGGGCCACAGCCGCTGTTACTCGCTAGCGCCCGAACTGTTCGACTCGGACGAACTCGGAAACTCCAAGGAGCGCGGCGACGGGACGGTGCCTCCAGAACTGGAAGTCAAGGCGCGCCTCGCCGAGGCCAACTGCCCGGAACACGCGATCGAGATCGAGGAGTAGGCGAGTATCAGCATTCGGCGAACCGCGGCGCTACTGGCTGGTGTGTGCTGCAATCCCACCAGCAGTACCGCGCCATCTGGGCCATTTGCCTTCGCCCAGGCCGGTGGCCAGCTGCTCTTCTACCTCGTCAGCCAGCTCTACGAGCGCACCTCGGTCATCGTCACCACCAACCTTGCTTTGGGGGAATGGCAGAGTGTCTTCAGTGACGCCAAGATGACCACCGCCCTGCTCGATCGGCTCACCCACCACTGCGACATCATCGAAACCGGGAATGACAACGGGCGATTCAAAACCCGCGAGGACTCTCCCTCACCCACCCGCGTCCGCCCCATCTCCGGCGGCCACGCCGCCTCCGGCGGGGCGACTACTACGGCCAAGACGCGCCACTCGAGGGGGTGAATTTTGAAACCGATTGACAGTCTGACCGCCATCCTCGAAAGTGCAGGGTAAGTGTCAAGCAGGCAAACGAGGGCGCGATGTCGAGCATCCTTTCAATGATCGTTGGAGTGCTGCTGCTGTTGGGCGCAGCCACGCACGTCTACCGCATGTGGCGGCCGTTCGCGTTCATCATCGGTTCGTACGCCGTGCCGCGCTGGTACAGCTTGCCTTTCGCGGTCGGCGAAGCGTATGCCGGCGTGCTGCTGCTCCGCATGGCCTTGGCCTGAATCAGCAACTGCCCCGGAACCGAGATCGAGGAGTAGGCGTCGAGAGTTGTCGGTATTCGCCGAGCCCGCGGCTCTACTTTGCCGCGCCGTCACCCTGGGAAGAGGAGCTGCAACGAAAGCGCTACCGACCAACTCGGTCCGGTGCTCGGGCGCGGTTCGTTGTAGAATGCCTGGCTCGAGACGCTGAGCGAGCGGGTGCCGAGAGTGAATACCTTGCCGAAGCCGCCGCCGAGCGGCAGCGTCCAGCGGTCCGACTGATCGGCGTCCCAGTCCGCCGTCGCCGTCGCGTTGCTTTCGAGGAACCAGCCGCGCGGCAGGTTGTAGGTGAGGAAATACTGGGCGCTGAACACGTTGATCTTCTCGTCTCTCGAACCCGCGAACGACCAAGCATTCTCGAGCAACACTCCGACGGTCCACGGATCGGGCTCCACGAATAGTGCGAGGGCCGGGCCGGCAGCCCAGAGGTTACTGCCCAACTCGTGATTGGTAGCGGTCGGCACATCGATCACCGCCCCGACGCCCCAGATGAGCGTGCCCGTCTGGTTCGGCGTGACGGCGGCGGTGAGGACGGTGTCGCCGAGGCCAGTGACCTGCGCCTCGCCGGGATCGAGGCCGGGCTGCGAGATCAGCGACAGGATCGGGTAGGCGATCAGGCTCCAGTCCTTACCCAGGGGGAGCGGCCAGACGGCCTGCAAGCTTACAACGTTCTGCGACTGGCCGCCGGACGGGAAGGCGAAGTTGACCTGATCCTGAAGCGTGACGGTGCGCAACCCGCTGAGCGGGTTCGCGCGCAGCTTCGCGAAATCCTCGATCGCCACCGGTTGCTGAGCGTACGCTGCCCCAAGCGTCACAGCGCAGACGAGCGATAGTGCGAAGATGATGCGCCAGAGGGCCGAGCAATAGCCACTGCTCATGGTTCGATTTTGTGGACACGCAAGCCGTGCCGAGTCGCTCTCTGCGATCTCTGCGTCCTCGGCGGTGAGTGTTCTGTCTCATCAGGGTTAGTTGATCCAACCCTGTTGTTGAAATCGCTGCTTGAGCACATCGGCGATTTCCTTGGCGGTCGCCTTGGCTCGACCTTCAACCTTGCTGCTGCCGCTCATCTCGCCGTACGCTTTCACCCCGGTGCCGATGATGAGTCCCGCCGGATTGGCGGTGGCGATCAGACCGACAACACCCAAGGCCGCCCCCGGGGATTTTCCTCCGCCGGCATCGACTTCGCCGGATCCGAGTTTGCGCAGTCCTTGAGCCGTCATCTGAAAGCCTTCGACTGCCGTTTTCAATGCGGACGCCCCCGCGCCGAATCCGATGGCGACGCGCTCGGCGGTACTGCCCTCGGTGACTGAAACCAGATAGCCGCGGATCACCATGTCGTTGATCTGCACCGTCGTTCCGGCCCCCGCCCGCGCCGCTGGCATTCCCATGCTGTTGATCTGCTCGACCAACTGTCCGGCAATTTCAGCGCCCAACTGCCGGCCGGTGGCAAGCTGCTCGGGGGTTTGGGACGCGTCGGTAGCCTGTCCCGCAAACGCGGAGCCGGCCGGAATATCGGCGGCGGTGGCGGCGAAGTCGTACACCCAGATGTTGCCGGGTCGCGGGATTTTCCCGGTCACGAGTTGCTCGCGATTGGTGACCTTGGTCGAGGCGCACCCGGCGGCAGCGAGCAGAGCGAAGAGGCACAAGGCAAGACGGCTGCGAGGTTCCATCGTTATCCTCCGTGCGCCGGTTATACCGGCGAGCTGTTGTGAATGAAAGCTTCATGCGGTGAAGTGTCAGGCAACTTCGCGATGCCGAGACTCGTCGGTAGGATCAGTGCCACGCTGCGCTGATGATTTTCATGGTGCCACCTTACCCCCAGAAGCGCGCGAGCCGTTCGAAGAACCAGAACGACGCGAGGATGCCGATTACATAGGGTGCGGCCGGTCGCGCGTAACGTGCAAGCGATGTGGCCAGAGTGATCCGCAATGTTAGCGCCGATAGCCCCAGCACCACGGCAATGAACGCCAGCTGTCCGAGTTCGACGCCGACGTTGAAGGCGAAGAGCGCGAGGGGCACGTCGCCGCGCGGCAGCCCAATGCTCACCAGCGCGCTGGCGAATCCGAAGCCGTGCAGCAGCCCGAACGAAAACGCCACCACCCACGGCCAGCGCGCAGTGAGGCTATCCGCGCCGCGTTGGAGCCGGATGATTTCGCAGGCGAGCAGCAGAATGCTCAGCGCGATGGTGGCTTCCACAGGAGGTCCGGGTACATGCACTACGCCGAGCGTCGCGAGCGCCAAGGTGATCGAGTGCGCCAGCGTGAACGCGGTGATCGTCCACAGCAGCACGCGGCGGCTGCGGACGATGAGGATGAGCGCGAACACGAACAGCAGGTGATCGTAGCCGAGAAGAATGTGCTCGATGCCGTGCCGCAAATAGGTGCCTGCCACCGCCAACGACCCGCGTGCCGCTGTGATCTCGATCCACGGACGCGACGGATGCACCAGCGTGGTCGAGTACGCCCCGTCACGTAGTTGCACGCGCACGAGCACGTCGGTGATGGTACCTTGCAGTCCGGCGAACTCGATGCGTGTGCCGGCCAGCCCGCCCGGCACTTCGACGACACGGCGCTCCACCAGGGAATCGGAAAGCTCTCGCACCGCGGGCTCGGTGACGTTGCGCATGTCCCCCGCGAAGCGCAGGGAGACTGGCAGCCGCATCCCGGAGAGCACCGGCGTACGCCACAACACGTCGTAGCGGTCGGGCGCCGTCTCGGTAATCTCCAGATATGCCGGCCTCGCCTCGTGCGCCCACGCGCCGCGCACGAGTGACGCGAGCAGGCCGCAGACGAGCACCGTAGATTTCATCGTCAGCCTTCGTCGCTCATTCTGGAACGACCCTAAAGTTCTCGTACGCGTCGCCGGGATTGGTGAGGACGTTGCCGATCGCAAAGGCGTCGAGCGACCAGCTCGTGTGGACGTGGGTCTCGTTGAAGTACGCGTCGCGGTCGGGGGCTGCGCTGCAGGCGCTGTCTGTGAGCATCGCCACTGCAACGACTGCCGCAAACAGCGTCACCCTGATTGACACTCCTTTCATCGCCTCACGCCTTCTCCTGCTTCAGCAGTCGCAAGGTCACAGCGAATCCGTCGCCGATCGCTCGATTCCCTGCCTTCGCTGCGAGCTATTGCCTATCCCGCATCGTCTTGTCGACCTTTTCCTTTTCTGCGGCTGCCATCTCATGCGGACCGAGCTTCACGGTCAACTTGCTGATCGTGCCGGTGAAGCGGAACGGCACCTGGTAGTCCTGATCGTCCACCGGCGTGCCGGTATCGAGGCCGACGCTGAAGGGCTCGTCCCACGCGACGGCGATCGGCAAACTGCGCGGCATGGGATGGCTGTCCGCGATTTTGCCGTCTACCTTCAAGGTGCCGGTGCCGCCCTTGCCCAGGCCTGGGCCGTCATATTTCCAGTCGAACACCAGCGTGTGCTTGCCCGGCGTGAGCGCCTCCTTCGCCTGCCACTTGACGCGTTCGAGGGCGATCAAGTCCCACGTGAAGACCGGCCGACCCTTCAGCAGATAGAAGCCGTAGCCGGCGAAGCGTCCGCCGTCGGTCATCAGCATGCCCTCGGCGCCGTCCTGAGGGATCTCGACTTCGGCCGTGATGGTGTACGACCGGTTCAGCAGGCTCGGCGCGCTGCCGGTCTCAGCGAACGGCACGTTCGAGAGTTCGCCCGAGTAGGTGAACTCGGTCCGGCCGGGGGAGTAGCTCGGCTTGTGTCCGATGAACCTGCTGAGGATGGAGTCGTCGAGCGGGAATACGTGGTACTTCGTCGCCTCCAGCGTGAACAGCTGCTGCATGTCACGCAGCTTGTCGGGCATCTCGGCGGCGAGGTCGTTGGATTGCGTCCAGTCCTCGTCGACGTGGTACAGCTCCCAGGTGAAACCGTTCATGACATCCGTGGGTGCCTGCTTCAACGATATTTCCCATGGCGGGTTCAGCGGAGGCGTCGAGGCGATCCAGCCGTCGTGGTAGATGGCGCGTTTGCCGAACATCTCGAAGTACTGCGTGGTACGCTTCGACGGTGCTTTGGCGTTCGCCTTGTCCCAGGTATACGCCATGCTCACACCTTCGATCGGCTTCTGCGCCACCCCGTTGACCGACACCGGCTCGGGTACGCCAACCGCTTCGAGGATCGTCGGCACAACGTCGATCACATGGTGGAACTGGTTGCGGATGCCACCCTTGTCCCTGATGCGCGCCGGCCAGGCCATGGCCATACCGTTGCGGGTGCCACCGAAATAGGAGGCGACCTGCTTGGTCCACTTATAGGGCGTGTCGAAGGCCCAGGCCCAGCCCACGGCGTAGTGCGGGTAGGTCTGGTCGGAGCCCCAGGCATCATAGAACTTCATGTTCTCTTCGACCGTCGGGTGCACGCCATTGGCAACGGCAAACTCGTTGTACAGACCGTTGAGCGTGCCTTCGGGGCTGGCACCGTTGTCGCCGCTGATATAGATGACCAGCGTATCGTCGAGCTTGCCAGTGTCCGCAATCGCCTGGATCACGCGACCGATCTCGTAGTCGGTATACGCCAGGAACGCTGCATAGACGTCGGCTTGCCGGATGTAGAGCTTCTTCGTCTCGGGCGGGAGCGTGTCCCACTGCGGGATGCTGTCCGGCCAGACCGTGAGCTGGGCGTTCTGCGGAATCACTCCGAGCTTCTTCTGGTTGGCGAAGATGGTCTCGCGCAGCTTGTTCCAGCCCTGATCGAACAGGTGCATGTCGCTGATCTTCTCGATCCACTCGGGCGTCGGATGGTGCGGCGAGTGGGTGGCGCCGGGTGCGTAGTAGATCATGAAGGGTCGGTTGGGCTGGACGTCGTTCAGCATCTTGATACGCCCAATCGCCTCGTCGGCCATGGCGGTGACCAGGTTCCAGCCGGGTTTGCCAGTCTGCGGCTGGATCGGCGTGGTGTTACGAAACAGCATGCCCGGCTGCCACTGGCTGGAGTCGTCGCCCAGGAATCCATAGTAGTAGTCGAAGCCCTTGACGGCCCCGGTCGGCCAGTTGTGGAAGGGACCGGCCTGGCTCGCCTCCCACTGCGGCACGTTGTGATCCTTGCCGTACCACGACGTGTCGTAGCCGTTGTACCGGAGGATCTCGCCGATGGCGACGGCGTCACGTGGGATGATGCTGTTGTAGCCGGGATAGCCCGTCGCCTGGTCGACGACGACGCCGGTGCCCACCGAGTGGTGGTTGCGGCCGGTGAGGAGCGCGGCGCGCGTCGGCGAGCACAGCGCCGTGGTGTGGAATGCGGTATAACGTAGACCGGAGCTGGCAATGCGGTCCAGGGCCGGCGTCGGGATCACGCCGCCGAAGGTGGACGGCGCCGCAAAGCCGACGTCATCGGTCATGATCAACAGAATGTTTGGCGCGCCCTTAGGAGGCACGACGACCGCCGGCCAATACGGCTTCGACTCCGCCGCGTTGGGATTGATCTCGCCGCCGAACGACTGCGGCGGATTGGGCAGATACCGGCCGTCGATCGTGGTCGTCGCGCCGGGCGAACCCGGCGCGACGGTGGTGTGCTGCGCCATCGCCGGATGCGAGCCGATCAAGGCCCAAGCTACCGCCATCAAAATCGTGAGCATCGTTGCTTTCGTCTTCATAGCGTCACTCCCTCCCTCCTCATCTGTGAACCTCTCATTTTGAACCGCAGTGCGCGAAAATGTTCCACATGGCGCGCAGGCCGTCAACGAAGGGGCAGAAAGCCCAGCCCGATAACCAGCGCTGCGATCGCAAACGGGATCGCCAACCCGGTCATCTTCACCTGCCGTGTCAGCGCGCGCACCCGCGCATCGTCGGTTTCCTTCCAGCGTGCGTGCACCAGCGGAACGCAGATGAGGTTCGCGATCACCGCGATGCTACCGGCGCCGACCTTGACCAGCAGCAGCGGCGAGGCCGGCCAGGCGCGCGCGAGCAGCAGCGTGCCGGTCCCTACCACAACGATCACGACCGGAATCTCGAACAGCAGATCGATCCAGCGGTGCGCGACCGCGACGGTGCGACGCGAGACGGCATCGCGGCCGCAAAACTCGAGCACCGTCTCGGCCGCGACCATGCCGAGCCAGAAACTGACGGCGATCAGGTGAAGCTGCACCAGCATCATGGCTACTCTCCTTCTCTGTGTGCGCTTGAACATAGATGGTTCTCGCCAGACTCGCGCGCGAGCGCCCGCACTTTGCTCACGCTCTAGTTGACGCAGCCGGCGAGGAACGCGGTATCCGGAACGATCGTACGACACGCGGTTGGGAACAGCCCGATCGTTCCGTAGTAGCTTGCAACGCCGATGGTGAGCCCCACGCCGTCGGCGACAGGGGCAACGCAGGAGAGGAGTCGCAGCCGGGTGCCCAGGAGGTAGAACGGCTGCTGCGGACCCGGGACGTTGGAAACCCCCAGGTTGAACAACAGCCGGCCGAGGGCGCCCGCGTCGAAGCGCACGAGTGACGCGAGCAGGCCGCATACGAGCAACGTTGATTTCATCGCCTGTGATTTCACCGTCAATCTCCGCCGCTCATTCCGGAACAACGCCCGCGAGCGGAGGGATCTCCGGCGCTGGCAGGCTGGCGACGTCCGCAACGCTCACGTCCTTCGGCATGACGACTTGATAGCGCGCTCGCATCGCTTCGAACGCCCGCTGGCGGATTTGCGCGCGCTGGTCCTCGATCCATCCGGTCTTGATGTCCGGCTCCACCTCGTCGAAGGACGGCACACGCGCGGGCGTCATCGCATCGACCCATACCAGGTGCCAGCCGTAGCCGGACTCGATCGGGCCCGCCCAGGAGCCGGGCGCGATTTGGAAGAGCGCCCGCGCGAAGGGTGGACCGAACGTCTTGGCCACGTCGTCGAACGAGCGATCGGCGTAGTAGTCCTGGAACATGAAGCGATCGGCGAGCGCGGTCGCCTCTGGTGAGTCCGCGGGCTTACCGGCCATCTTCGCCAGCCCCTGCGCCGCATCCGCTCGCGTGCGCGGCCCCCGCCGATCGGGCGAGAAGTAGAGATGCCGGAACGTGGTGCGTGCAGGTAGTGTGAAGCGCTCCGAGTTCTTCTCGAACCACAGCTTGAGTTCGTCGGCCGTAGGTTCACGCAGCGCCGCCACGTCCTCGAAGAGGAACTCCATCTTCTGCGCCAGCCGGCGCTTGACGATCGTGTCGCCCTTGTCGAGGCCAAGCGCCAGCGC
This sequence comes from Deltaproteobacteria bacterium, assembly GCA_016178705.1. Lineage (NCBI taxonomy): Bacteria > Pseudomonadati > Myxococcota > Myxococcia > Deltaproteobacteria bacterium. The sequence goes on from JACOST010000022.1 coordinate 29,817, forward strand.
CTCGCGGTAGAGGATCTCCTCGCGCACCTTGGCGTCGACGAGACTTTGCATCTGCTCGGGGGTGAGATCGGAGCGCCCCTGCGCGAGCCACGCGATGCGGATCTGGCGCAGATCGTCGGCGGTGAGATCGATGCGTTCTGGCTGGTCGCGCGGATCGGGATTGCGGTTCAGCAGGTGATAGCCGGCGAACAGCAGGAGCCCGAACAACAGGAACTGCAGCAGCGGCTCTCGCAGCCAGCGTCCGAGCATGACCGCTCAATGCTTCGACGGCTTCGCGCTCGCCTCCAACGGGTTCAACTCGCCAACGTGCGGGACGATCTCGTAGTTGGCGTAGCCGAACTCGTTGCTGCGCGCACCGACGTACTTGTCGCCCAGCTTGTAGACGGAGACCTCGATCGGCGTGCCTTCGAGCTCGATGACGATCTTCCCCTTGTTGATGTTGTATGTCCGGGAGCCGCCGAGATAGCTGGCGCCGGCCGCGTCGCCGGTCAGACTCTGCATCGCCACGTTCCGTCCCACGTACCGTACCTGGAACTGGCCCTGGTTGACTGGGAGGTGCTGAGTGACGTACCCGGGGTCGGCGGGTGTGAGTGGCTTTGCGTTTGTGCCCTTGCCCAGCGCGCCGTAGATGATCATGTACTTTTCGCCAGTCACCGTGTTCTGCAGCCAGACCGACTTCTCCACGATGAGCGTTTTGAGCTGATCGTCATTGAGCGCCATCGCGCCTTGCTTCTTGAGATCGGCCACGGTGGTGCCGGGCTTAGCGGCCTTGCGGGCCTCGGCGCTCGGCGTGTACCAGATCGGCGAACTCCACGCCCGCTCCTGTAGGGTCGGCGCCACAACGTCGGGCGGCGCGATGCCGAGTTTCGCTGCCTGGATCGTGGTCCAGCGCGGTGTCGGGATCTCGAGCACACGGGCGTAGTAGAAGGCGTGCAGGCTCGGATCGAACTCGGGATCGCTCCACACCGTCTTCAGCTCGACCGATCCGATCGTGTTCTCGTAGGTCGCCTTCTCGATGTCCACCGTGCTGCCGATCGGCGGCACGACACCGGTCCACTTGTCGGGCTTGCGATCACCCGCCCAGACGACGTCGAAAATCTTCTCGTAGCTCTGCCCGCTCTTCGTCCAGCCCTTCACGATCTGGATACGATCGAGATTGCCTGAGGTGGGATCCTTCACGGCCCAGACCATGAACGCCGGCGCCTTGCCCGTGGCTGGCGGCAGATCGCCGCCCATCGGCACGCCCTTCGCGTAGCCGGTCTTGACCCAATCTTTGTCCGCCAGCATGTCGGGGGTGTACTCCCATCCGCCGAAGACCCGCACCTTGATGTGCGGCCCGGTGACGGCGAAAGTCTCCTTACGGCTCATGCCCTCGAAGAGCGCGGCGCGCGTGTTCTCCTCGGCCCACACCCCTGTCAGCCCGCTCGTACCTTCCGTGCGCGCGTCGAACATCCCACCGACCAGGTTTCCGGACATGCGCGCCTCGATCGTTCCATCGGTGAAGGAATGACCGCCGAAGAAGTTGTCCTGACGGTAGGGGACGGCGGTGTTGTGCGAGTCGGACGCGGCGCCGAATCCGAACTTGTAAGGATTGAATCCCTCCGTGTCCTGCATGGTGAGGCCGTCCTTCAGAGCCTGCCGCGCGTAGCTGCCAACGATGTGCGGAATGCGGCCCGGCGGATTGCCCAACAGTACCGACATGATCTCGAAGCTCGCGAACTCGTCGTTGGGCGAGAGGAGCGGGTGCGTTTCCGACGTGCCCTTCAATTGCTTGATCTCGATCAGCGGTTCGTTGCGGGTGCGCGACGCTGCATAGGCGGCGTCGATAGGGCGGCCCTTGGTGTCGACCTCGGTGGGGAACATGCGCCCGTCCGAAAGATTGGCGTTGTGCGAAATGGCCAGCAGATCGTTCCCGGCCTTTCGTTGGCCGTCCATCCAGTCCCAGAGATCGACGGGATGCTTCGAGTCCAGGGCACTGAAGGGCATCGGCGGCACCTTAGCGCAGTCCTTAAAGAAGATGTTACGGTGCAAGTTCATGTTGTTCGGCATCGAGGTCCACTCATAGGAGCAGAAGGCCGTGAACTTCCCCGGCTCGTTCGCCTGATCGGCGAGCGCGACGTTGCGCTTCCAAACCGTCCCGGCAATCTCGGGGGCCATGAGCGCCGGGACTGGCGGTCCGCTGGCCAGGGTGTTGATGGCATACAGCGCGACCCGTTCCATCTCTTCCTTTGTCCTGGCCTTCAGGATGAGCGGCTGTGCGACGGAGAGCTTGCTGACCGCGGACCCCGGCTCGTTCGCCAGATTGACCACGCCCGCGTACTCGGAGTGGTCGGTGACACCCGCCCAGTCGAGCGGCGTGTCGATCTTGACGTCGTAGCCGAGTGGATGCTTGATCGGCTCGCCCTTGAAGTACTTGTACGCGTCGCCGGGATTGGTGAGGAGATTCCCGATGGCGAACGCGTCGAGCGACCAGCTCGTGTGGACGTGGGTTTCGCCGAAGTAAGCATCGCGCTCGGGATTCGCAGCGACGGCCGGAAGCCCAGTCACGAGAGAGAGTACGATGCCCAGCACGACGGTGCTTCTTGCACGCAATTCGAGTCGCATCACGTCACCTCCTTGATCTTCGTCATTTGCGGGTGGCCGTCCGCACCAATACCTGTTCGCTTTAGGACGTCAAGTTGGATCGATCGACTGGCAAGGTTCACCGCGAGAGCAAATTCCACAGCGACACCATGCCGATGATGGCTAGCAGCATGGCCACGGCGATACTCAGAGGCCACTGGCTTAGAATTACGTCCTCATTGCGACGCAGCCGGCGCAACGTCACCCAGTGAGAAATCCCTGCTAACACCGTGGCAACGATGCCCAGTATGATGAGGGCAATGCCGAACCGTATGGCGCTCTCATGCAAATGGACGGCTTCCGGAGTGGGAGATTTCTCTCTCAGAGATCGGAAGAATCCGACCGTACCAAAGCCAAACGTTGCCATCGTCAGAGTGGTTCGGATCCAGGCAAGGGTGGTGCGGTCGAGCGCGAGTTGCGTTCGGAGCTTCGCCATGCTCGTGCGGTCGCGAGCTAGATCTACGTTAGCGGGGGTTGTTGTTTGCTGGGTCATGGCCTATCGCTGCTGTTTGAAACTACGTCTCTGCGGTGAAATTGTTTCTGCTCACCAGGGCCGCCACTCCGGAAAGGCCATCGTCATCCCAAAGCGTACTGTCGTTTGCGGTGCCGCCGCCGCGAACTGGCGATAGGCCATCCATTCGCCGCTGACGGATAAATTGATCGGCGGCATTCCCTCGCGCACGATCACGCGGCCGATGCCGAAACTCACCGGCAACATCGTTGCGGTGTGCTCCCGCCAACCCATCGTCCACGAACTGTCCGCCGACTTCACGTACCACCCACCCGACACACTCACGAGCACTATCGGTTGGAAGAATAGCGTGCTCGATGGCTGACTCTCCGACGATGTGTAGGCGAAGGAAATCGGATTCTGGATCAAGAACCCGGTGAGCAGCCAGGGGACGCCTTTGTAAATCGCTCCGAACAGGGGACCAACTTGCCACGATCTTTGACCGGCGGTCTTGTAAGTTGCGGTCGGAAACACGTACGTCGGACCGGCGGCCATGAGCAGCCCGCTCTTACGCCCGGGCCACGGCAAAACGAACGCATCGAACAATTGCATGTCGCCAAACTCGGTCCGCGTGCTGCTGCCCTTGTTTTTCGGAATGGTGACCAGGGAGACACTCGGGCGTACCAACTGGACGAGCGGCAGCAGGGAAAATTTTCGAACCCGGGGCACGATCGCCCGCAGGATCGTGCGATTGGTCGGCGCGTCGGTGCCGTAGTTCTCCGGCGTGTAGGCGTCCTGGAAGAAGATCTGCGGCAGCGTCGTCAGCGGATCGCTGAACTCGCGGGCAAGCTTCTGCGTCTTGGTCTCGCCGCTGGCGGCGGCCACCGCGTCATCGTCGTCTTCGTTTTCTTCGGCTTCATCGGCGCGCGCCGTTGCGGCGCTGAAGCTCAGCAAGGCGATGAGCAGCGTGATCGCCAAAGGGCGTAGGGGCGATGCATGCATCGGCCTCCGTCTTCTTCGCGGTGGCCGCCTTGATTCGCGGGCGACGCATGCGTCGCCCCTACAGGAACCTGATGGGACTCGGTCGTTGTTCTTCGTATCCACTGTCCTTACCGTCCGAGATGCGCGAGCGCGTCGCGCAACGGGGCACTCGATATACGAATGAACCCTCCGAACGGCTGGTCCAACTCGAGGAGTAGGAACACCGCGCCGGCGACGGAGAGCGCACAGACGAGCATGGTCGCGATTACCGTGCCGTTGCAGGGCGCAAAGAGACCGAAGCTGGTGAAGAGGATCGTCAGCCAGAACACCATCACGACCAGAAATGGCGTGGAGATCGAGCTGCCCCTCTGCTCGAACAGCAGCCAACGCGTCTGTCCGATGTCGAGGACGAGGCTGAGCGCTTCGGCCTGCAGCGAACGCTGCGCGTCGGTTTGCGGCGTCAAGGTGAGGACCATGTCGTAGAGACGTTCACCGCCACTGGTCGGCTCCAATTGTCCGGATCGTGAACTGTCGGATGGCCACGTCCGCTCGATCATGCCCGCCACCGCACCGCCCAGCAGATCGCGGGGCTCTTTGGCCTCGGCACCGTAGTGGCTCAGCACGCGGTCGAGTAGCACCACCTTGGACGACATTTGCACCAGCTCATCGCGCTGGGTATCAAACGAGCCCTTCGCCGAGGCGATGAGCAAGCTGAGGACGAGGGCCGCCATCGAGGCGACCAGTCCCATGCCGAGCTTCACGACATCCTTCGAGTCTGTGCCCAGATGATTTTCCGGCAGCGCGCTGCGCAGCAACATGCCGAGCAGCGCGCCGCCGAACACACAGGCGAACGCGATCAGACTGATGACCGCGGGAGACACGAAGCGCTCCGTTACTTCTTCGTAGGTGCGTCGACCGAGATCGCGAGGGCCTCGGTATAGGTGATCTCGACGAGATCGCCGACAGACACGCGATTGAGGTTGTCCGGATTGCGCGCCTTGATGGTGTTCAGTTCACCATCGGCGGACTTCAGGGTGACGGTCATCGCGGCCTTGTCGATCGCGACGATGGTGGCGGTGATCGTGACCGCGCGCGCGCCGGCGGCGCCCGGCTTTTCGCCGAGCTTGGCGCGCCCCGCTTCCTCGGCCATCGCCGCGCCCGGCACGGCGGTGCCCGGCTTCTTCACTTCGAACGCGAGCGACTCGTAGTAGGTCACGCTGAGTTCATCGCCCACTTTGACTTGGGCGAGGTTGCGCACCTCATCGCCGGCGACGAACTTCACCACCGAGCCATCAGACCGTTGCAGCGTGACGTGGCGCGTCTTCTGATCGATCGCCTTTACCTTGGCCGTGACAGTCACAACGTTCTGGCCGACCGTCCCGCTCGGCAGCGGCGCCGCGACAGCGGGCGCCGGCGCTGGCGCCGGTTCTTTGGACATTGCGGCACAACCCGCGATGCCAAGGGCCATGCAGAGCGCAGCCCCGGTTGTCTTGATTGTTCGTGTTCTCATTTTCTCTCTCCTCCCTTTCTCTCAGACGTTCAGTTCTTCCACACTAACCTGATGAGTGACCTTCTCTGCGCCTCTGCGTCTGCCATGGTTCGGTTTGTCAAGGGGCGGGATGAAAGCCACACCTCTTCTCTGCGGGGGCGGCGGGGTGGTGGTCCGCGCGCAGCCGCACCGGGCCACTGGCGTTGATGGTTGTCTCCCGGTGAACCTCCCA
>JACOST010000023.1 GCA_016178705.1 Deltaproteobacteria bacterium
GGTCACGACAGCGAGCGGCGCGGCGCCGACGCGCTGCACCGTGGTGGTCACCGCCACGGCGGCCGGCACCGACACCGGCGCGCATCACGCCACCACCCTCACTCTCGAAGTGAGCGATCACAACGACTTCTGAAGACAACACGACGGCATTGCCTTCGTTCCGTTGAGCGCGATCACGAACCGCCGACCAACACAATTGGCGGCGATGTTCCTTGGAAGTGGGTATTGACGTGCGTGTCGGGCGGGCGGACAATCGTCGCAAATCACACGATCAATTGCACGTGCGCGGCGGAGAGGAGAGGAGGCGGGTGCAGCAACACTGGGGAGTTCGGCATGAAGGGAGTGGCGCGAATTTCGTTTCAGGGCGGCGCGCTCCTGGTTCCAGCTCGAACCCGCTACGACCATGAGATCGCTTTCGAGCACGCGACCACCTACGCGCGTCGCCACGGTACGGCGCGGTTGGACTTGGATCGCAAGCAGTTCACCATCAATTCGGTGAACGACGGCGCGCGCCGCCTGTGCGCGGTGTGCGCGCATCCGCTCGATACGCTCACCTACGCGCTTGGCGGGCGCGAGCTGTGCCTCTATTGCGCGCGCCGCAACGCCATCTGATCGAAGGACTGTCGGGACGCGGTTCGCAGCGAACGCGAGTCACGAACACGAATCTCGCCTCGGCCCTTGTTCTCGGCGTCGGTTTCGGCACAATACCCGTCGCCATGCCCAGCCTGCCGGAGCCCGCACGCCGATGGACGAGGACCGCGCCAAACGGGCGCTGATCCGCGCGCTGCGGACCATCCTCTTGCCGCTGGTGCGCCAACTCGTCGCGCACGGCCTGACGTTTCCCGCCTTCGGCCGCATCGCTAAGGAAGTCTACATCGAGGTTGGCACGCAGCACTTCGCGCTGCCCTTCAAGAAGCAGACGGACAGTCGCGTGGCGCTGGTGACCGGCATCACCCGCAAGGAGATCGGCCAGATTCGCCGCGGTCAGACGCCGTTGCCGAGCGAAACGGCGCAATTGAGCTACGGGCTTGCCACCCGCGTGATAGGGCGCTGGGTGGCGGAGCCCCCTTACCTCGCGGCCGATCGCGCACCGCGCGATCTCCCCTGGGACAACCCGGGCACGGGCGTGTCGTTTACCGGTCTCGTCGCCGAGATCGGGGGCGACATTCCGCCGCGCGCCGTGCTCGATGAGTTGATCCGAGTCGGGGCCGTTGAGCTGCTGGCCGGCGGCACCATCCGCCTGGTGCAGCCCGGCTATATTCCGGCGCAAGGCACCGAGGAGAAGTTGGCCATCCTCGGTGCCGATGTCGCCGAGTTGATCGCGGCGATCACCCACAACATCGAACACGCCCCGGCCGACGCGTTCCTGCAGCGCAAAGTCTACTACGACAACATCGGCGCCGCGGCGCTGCCCGAACTGCGCCAACACGTGCGCAGCGCCGGCGGGGAGTTCACCCAGACGATCAACACGCTGTTGGCTACCTTCGATCGCGACCGCAATCCGACCGCGCCGGGCGGCGCCCGGCGGCGCGTCGTGGTCGGCGTCTACTATCTCGACGAAGAGTACGAACCGCCTCCATCAAAACCCGAGGTCATCGCGAATCCCACCGCACGGCGCCGACGGTGACCTCCGCTCGCGTGTAAACGCGGCAACGACGGCGCGCTTTGCTCCGCACTCGGTTTGTGCGAAGCTTCGGGTCGTGGATGCGTTGAGTTTCACGACTCGGCCGACGTTGCGTCAGCCCGCGCTGATCTTGGCATTCGCGGGTTGGAACGATGCCGGGCAGGCGGCGACCGCTGCGCTCCGCTATCTCGCCGAGCAGTTCGATGCCCACCCGCTCGCCACCATCGATCCCGACGAATTTTACGACTTCACCGTGATGCGGCCGCAGGTGCGTCTGATCGAAGGTATACATCGCGAGGTGAACTGGACCACGAACGAGTTTCACTTCACCGCGAATGCCGCGCTCGAACGGGACCTGATCTTCGGCTGGGGCCCCGAGCCGCACCTCAAATGGAAAACGTTCTGCGTCACGGTGCTGCGCCTCGCCCGCGAGTGCGGTGCCGAAATGGTGGTGACGCTCGGCGGCTTTCTTGCCGAGGTCCTGTACTCGCGCCCGGTGCCGGTGTCGGGCTTCGCCTCCGATCCGGTGCTATTGAAAAAACTCGACGTGACGTCGACCCGATACGAGGGTCCCACTGGAATCGTTGGCGTTCTCGGTGACGCCTGTCGCCGCGACGGACTCCCGCACGTCAGCCTGTGGGCGGCGCTGCCGCATTACATCGCGGCCATACCCAATCCGCGCGGCGCGCTCGCGCTGCTGATGCGGCTCACGTCGTTTCTCAGCATCCCCGCCGATCTCGCCCCACTGCAGGCGACGGCGGCGGCATTCGAAGAAAAAGTGAACGAAGCCGTCGCCGACGATCCCAAACTCTCCGCCTACATCCGTGAACTCAAGAAGCGCGAGTTCGCGAACTGATCGTGCTGCGAGGAAGGATGGAAGAGGTTACGACGGATTGAACGGATTAGACAGATTGAGCGAATTGGAGAGAAGTCAGAAGTTCAGAAACATTCCCCGGAAAATTCGCTTAATCCGTCGAATCCGCTAAATCCGCTGTACTCTTCTTCTCCGCGCTATTGCGGCAAGAAGTGGTAACCGAGATCGAGCGGACCGATGTCGGCGTCGACCCGAGTGGTCGTGCGCTCGTGCAGGCGATCCAGTTCGCCGGACGGAAGATTCAGATCGAAGCCCTTATCGATGGTCGGGCTCGATCCGCTGACGTGGTAGTCGCCGCCGCCTTGGTTGACGAACTGCGCGTCGGTGACCAAGACATGTCCGCCATGCGGCAAGTTGTCCGGGCGGAACGTTGGCGGAAACACCAGGTCGAAGTCTTCGTCGTAGCCCACTTCGCTGCGCGGCACACTCGCCGGCGGCGGGGTGTAGACGCGGATGTTGGAATCGCCGCCATTGTTCTGCACGATGTTATTGCGCAACATGGCGCCGGGCGACCCGGCCTGCGTGTTGCCGATGGTGATGCCGCGGGTGCCGTTGTCGACGACGGTGTTGTTGAAGATGCGCACGTCGTGCGACCCCGACCCCTGACCCACGATCCCGAGGCCGAGCCCGCCGTTGGCGTAGATGAGGTTGTTCAGAATCAGCACACTCCGCGAGTCTTGCACGCGGATGCCGTCGCCGGAGTTGTTGAAGACCGTACAGTGCTCGATCGTCAGATCATGGCTGCCGCTCTTGATGACGATGCCACCGTCGCTGCCGTGCGTGATGGTGAAGCCGTCGATCAACGTCCCCGGCGATTTCGAGATGCGAAACCCGGCGCCGACGCGCGACCCGGCCGCATCGATGACGACGGGGCCGGGACCATCGCCGGTCTGGGCGCCCGACTCGTCGGCAATGAACCTGAGCGCCTGTGCCGGGTTGCCGGTGCGATCGGTGGTGACGCCTTCGCGATAGGTGCCGGTGCCGACGATGATCGTGTAGCCGTCGCGAGCGATGAGTGCGGCTTTCGAAATGGTGCGCAGCGCGGTGGTGGGATCGGTGCCGGTGTTGGTGTCGTTGCCGCTGACGCGAACGTAAAGTGGATTTGGCGGTGGTGGGGTCGGCGGGGCGCTACTGCCGCCGCCACCGCAGCCAACCATCAGCGAGCCCATCAACGCAGCCAGAGAGCGCTTCATGCGTGGTCCCTAACATCGCCTCCGCGGTTTGACCAGCGAGAAATGCGACGACACCAGTTGGCGCTAGCGCAAATCTTGTCGATGCAGGATTTCGATGAACTTGACCGCCGCCGGAGAAAGGTGGCGGTTCTTCTTGTGAATGATGCCGACCGGCCGTAGCAGCGTCGCTTCGTTCAACTGCACCGCTTTGAGCGTGCCGTGCTCGAGTTCGTGCCGGATGGCCGCGAGCGGAATGATCGCAGCGCCTTGGCCGATCTCGACCGCCCGCTTGATGGTTTCGATGTTGTCGAACTCACCGGTGAGGTTCACCGTGACTTGATGCTCGCGCAGCAGCTGATCGGTGGCCTTGCGCGTCGGAATGTCCTGCTCGTAGGCCACGAAGTTTTGCCCGTTCAGCTTGCTGATGCTGACCTTCTTGAGCGTAGCGAAAGCGTGATCCGGCGGGCAGGCGAGCACCATCCGGTCCTCGCGCCACGGCAGGTTGGTGACCTGCGGATGCTTCTGCGGGTAGGCCACGATGCCAAGGTCGATCTGGCCCGCGATCACGCTGTCGTAGATCTTGTTCGGCCGCGCGTACTCGACGTGGACGTTCACCTGCGGGTACGTGCGCATGTACTCCTTCAGATGCGGCGGCAGTTCGTGCAGGCCAACGCTGTAGACGATGGCCACCCGCAGATTGCCGGCGACCACGTTCCCGGTCTCTTGGAGTTGCGCTTCGATCTCTTGGTACTTCTCCAGAATCTCGCGGCTGACGCGGTACAGAATTTCTCCCGCGGGCGTCGGCTTGGCGCCATGGCGGCTGCGTTCGAGCAGCGTACACTGGTAGCGTGACTCCAGCGCGCGGAGCTGCTGGCTCACCGCCGACTGCGTGATGTAGTTCTGCGACGCTGCGGCGGAGAAGCTGCCGGTCTCCACGACGTCGCAGAACACACGCAAGGTTTCGATGTGCATGGATCACAGGTTAGAGCAGCACGAAGCGAAGTCAAGAAGGGTTACTAATCCTCACGCTGTGCGCGCGAGGACCGCAACCGCACGCCACCATTGTGTGTCTACCGGCCGGCCAGTAACATGCGGCGCATTCTCGAAGGAAGAAGGGGAGCCGTTGCATGAAGCCATTTGTCGGCGTGGACTACTACGACGTGGACGCGCTGCTCAGCGATGAAGCGAAGATGATTCGTCAGAGCGTGCGCGACTTCGTCGAGCGCGAAGCGCAACCGATCATCGAGGAACACCACGCGCGCGAGGAATTTCCGCGCCATCTGATTCCGCGCATGGGCGAGCTCGGGATGTTCGGCGCCAATATCAAGGGCTACGGCTGCGCCGGTCTCAGCAACATCGCGTACGGTTTGATCTGCCAAGAGATGGAACGCTGCGACAGTGGGCTGCGCTCGATGGTGTCGGTGCAAGGTTCGCTCGCCATGCACGGCATCCACGCGTTCGGCTCTGAGGCGCAGAAGGAACGCTGGCTGCCGCAGATGGCCGCCGGCACGGCGATCGGCTGCTTCGGTTTGACCGAGCCCGACCACGGGTCTGATCCGGGCGGCATGACCACGCGCGCGCGCGCCGATGGCAATCACTTCATCCTCTCGGGCGTGAAGCGCTGGATCACCAACGGCAGCATCGCCGACGTCGCCATCGTGTGGGCGAAGACCACCGACGGCATTCGCGGCTTCTTGGTCGAGAAGGGCATGCCCGGCTACACCACGTCCGACATCAAGGGAAAATTTTCGCTGCGTGCCTCGATCACTTCCGAGTTGGTGCTCGACGATGTGCGGGTGCCGCGCGACAGTCTGCTGAACGTCACCGGACTGAAGGGTCCGTTTTCGTGCCTCAACCAGGCGCGCTACGGCATCGTCTGGGGCGCGATGGGTGCGGCCATGGCCTGCTATCACACCGCACTCGACTACGCGCAGTCGCGCACGCAATTCGATCGCCCGCTGGCCGGCTTCCAGTTGGTGCAGCAGAAGCTCGTCCACATGGTGACGGAGATTACCAAGGGCCAACTGCTGGCGCTGCGGCTGGGGCAACTCAAGGACGCCGGAACATTTCGTCCCGAGCAGGTCTCGCTCGCCAAGCGTAACAACGTTGGCAACGCACTCGACATCGCCCGCCTCGCCCGCGATATCCTTGGCGCCAACGGCATCGTCAACGAGTATCCGGTGATCCGCCATATGATGAACCTCGAAACCGTCAATACCTACGAGGGGACCTACGACATGCACACGCTGATCATCGGCCGCGACATCACCGGGCACGACGCGGTGCGATGAAGCGCGCGGGGCGGACCCAGACGGCGTTGCTGTCCGTGAAGTCGCAGCGCTGGCTGCAAGCGGCTGGAATCGAAAAAGCGCTCGCCGCCGGCGACACGATCGTTCCGGTCGGCCGCACGTATCGGTTGCGCGATGGACAACTCGCCACGCTCGCGTTCATTCGCGACGACGAAGCGCGCCTCTGCGTCGGCTACGCCGTCGACGAAGGCGAGTGGGTGATGGTGGAGTCCGAGCCGTTCAGCGCCCGCACGCTGGGCTACTACGAACGCTGGCTGAAACGGCACCGGGAGCTGGGCGCGTGACCCCTGGCTCGCGGCGCGAATCGACGGCGGCCGCTCCGCTCGCTATCGACGGACACCGCAATGCGCTGCTGGCCGGCTTCCTCGGCTGGACGCTCGATGCATTCGATTTTTTTCTCGTCGTCTTTTCGCTCACCGCAATCGCGAAGGAGTTCAACAAGTCCGACGCCGACATCGCGCTCTCGATCACGCTAACGCTGGCGTTTCGGCCGGTGGGTGCGTTCATCTTCGGGCTGATGGCCGATCGCTATGGGCGGCGCATCCCGTTGATGATCGATCTCGTCTTCTACTCGGTGATCGAAGTGCTCTCGGGGCTGGCGCCGAACTACGCGACGTTCCTGGTGCTGCGCGCGCTGTTCGGCATCGGCATGGGTGGCGAGTGGGGCGTGGGCGCGTCGTTGGCGATGGAGAAGGCGCCGTCGCGCCGCCGCGGCATGCTGTCGGGGTTGCTGCAGGAGGGCTACGCCGCGGGCTATCTGCTGGCGGCGATCGCGTACTTCACGGTGTTTCCGCGTTGGGGCTGGCGTCCGCTGTTTTTCATCGGCGGCTTGCCCGCGCTGCTGGCGTTGTTCGTGCGCGCGCGCGTGAAGGAGTCGGAGGTGTGGGAGCGGACGCGCCACGAAAGTTGGAACCAACTCGCCCGCGCGATCGCGTCGAATTGGAAGCTGTTTGGCTACATCACGATGTTCATCGCGATCATGAGCTGTGTGTCGCACGGCACGCAGGACATGTACCCGACTTTTTTGCAACGCGAGTGGGGCTTCACGCCGACCGGGCGGGCGGCGCTGACGGCGTTCTCGATGGTCGGCGCCATAATTGGCGGCGTGCTGTTCGGGCACTTCTCCGATCGCATCGGGCGGCGGCGCGCGATCGTGATGGCGTTGATCGGCGCGGTGCTGATCACGCCGCTGTGGGCCTTCGCGCCGTCGTTGCCGCTGCTGGTCGCGGGGGCCTTCGCGATGCAGTTCATGGTGCAAGGGGCGTGGGGGGTGATTCCGGCTCAGCTCACGGAGTTGTCGCCCGACAGCGTACGCGGCTTCCTGCCTGGCTTCGCCTATCAATGCGGGGTGCTGCTCGCGAGTGGCATCGTCTACATCGAAGCGCTGTACGCCGCGCGCACCAGCTACGCGACGTCGATGGCCCTCACCGCGGTGACGGTCTTTGTCCTCGGCGCGATTGTCGCCGCGCTCGGGCGCGAGCGGCGCGGGGTGGAGTTTGGTGCCGCGCCCAGTGCGGATTTCTCGTGAGAAGTGTTGCTGTGGTAGGAACTAACGCATGAAGAACCCCGTACTGCACCACGCCTCGATCTGCGTTGCCGATGTCGCGCGCGCGCGCGAGTTCTACGAGACGGTTCTCGGCTTTGCGCCGATTCCGCGGCCGGACTTTGGCTTTCCCGGAATGTGGTATGGACTCGGCGAGGGACAACTACACTTGATCCAGCGCGACCAGCGATCACCAGCGCCGGCGCGCATCAATCCGAGCGATCCACATTTCGCCGTCACCGTCGACGTGCCCGGGATGCGCGCGAAGCTGAAGGACTTGGGCCTCGACGTGCTCGACGCCGGCGATCAGATGTGGGTGCTCGACCCCGACGGCAACACCGTCGAGCTGCGGCAAGACCCGACGTCGTGAGTCGTGCTCGTGGCTCGTGCTCGTAGGATTCTCAACCGACCACGACTCACGAGCACGAGCCACGAGCACGACCTCACCACTTCATCTCCACCACCACAACTCGGTGGCTGACGAACTCGGGGGTTTCCTCTTTGACAAAACTGCAACGAAAGTTGTCGGTCGCGCCCGGCGCGATCGGGGCGGGCTTCAGCTTGGCGAGTTTCTCGTCGAGCGTGCCGGTGAGCGTGTCGTCGGAGAGCTTGTCGGCTTGGTAGTTGTACAGATCGGTGCTCGTGACGACCGTGCCGGTCTTGTCGAGCAGCTCGGCTCTGAGGCGCACGACCCGCGCCGGTGTGCTGCTCGCGTTCTTCACCTTGCCGACAATGTTGAAGAACGTCGAACCGTAACCTGACTCCCATTTCCCGTTCTGCTCGACAATCTGAATCTCATCGGCCGCGCGACCAATGCCGCCCAACGCGATCAACACCGCGATGCCGACCGCGCAGCGTGTGAAGCGCATCTTGCCCCTCCGCTTCACGAGTCACGACTCACGAGTCACGACCACGACTTCACGATCCGCCGAGCGCCTTGAACGCCTTGTCGAACTCCCAGAGGATGAGCGCGCCGGCGAGGACGACATCGCCACTGCGGCCAATGCGGACGTACGCACCAGTGGCGGGCGGATTGCGATCGCCGAGCAGCACCAACACCGGCTCGCCCGTGATTGGGCGCAGCTCGATCTCGCCTTGCGGGGAGTCGAGGCCGTACTCGTGCAGTTGGGCGGGGCCCGCTTCGAGGCGCATCAACTCGCCGAGCTGCGCCAAGCTATCGAGAAAGTCGGGAATCAGATTCGGCGTCGGCGCCCCCGACCAAATGGTGCCGATGCGCGTGGTGATCAAGCGCTTGCCGCCGCGCACCAGCGTCACCATTTGAATGTCGGCCGGGATGAAGTTCACCAAACGCGCCGTGGGATTGTTCGGATCAATTTCGCGCGGCTCACCGAGCAGCGTCCCTGCCGAAGCGCGCGGGTCGTCGGGCGGCGCGCCTTCATACACCAGCCAGGCAGCGCCGAGCGCAACCAACAGCGCCAGGGCAATCGTGCCGCGCGCACCCATCATCAGGTTCCGCCGCGCCGCCGGCGGCGCATGGTGACGAGGACACCGGCGAGCAGCAACACACCGGGTTGCACCAGCACCGCGCTGGTGAAGATCTGCCGTCCCTGCTCGGCGGTCAGATAAATCGGCGAGATGCTCCCCTTCTGGAGGCCCTTGCGGCGCACCGCGACGAGATCTTCGTCTTCAGCAAGCACGGCGATCGTGCTCATGAAGAGATCCTTGTTGCCCATCAGGTTGAGGTAGAAGTTGCTGGCGAAGTCGGAGTCGCCGAAGACCGCGACGCGGCCGGTCGCGGGGGTTTCGCCGTCGGGTTTGCCCTGCACGTTCGCGATCACGGCGACCGGCAGCGGGCCGTTCTTGTCGACATCGGGGCGGAAGTGGACCGCGCCGGCCGGTGGCTGCTCGGTACCTTCGCGCGCCCAGCTATCGGGCCCGGACATGGCGATCAACGACACGACAACCCCGTCGCGATGTTCGTCCACCGGTTCGACCGTCCGCGTGAGTGGGAACACCGCGGCGGTTTCGAGATTGCGACGGAAGGTCGCTTCATCGAAGATCGGCACGCGCGGCATGAAGCTGTCAGAACCATAGAAGCGATTGCGTTCGTCGACAATCAGATCGTTGCCCGGCTTGACGTTGAAGCGGGCCAGCATCGCGACGAACGACGCCGAGGCGTCGGGATCGACCAGCACGAACAGGTGTCCACCCGCGTGCACGTAGGCGTCCAACTGATCGGCTTCACCTGCGAACAACTCTCGAGTCGGGCCGGGAGAAATGACGATGGTGCAATCCGGTGGCACACCGGTGGGGGGGAGCCGTTCGATCGCGCGGATCGAATAGTTCTCGCGTTCGAGCGCCTTCGCCACTTCGCTGTAGCCGCGCCGCTCGGTGGCTTGGCTCACCGAGTGTTCGCCGTGGCCGGTGAGGAAACACAGCGTCCGTTGCCCCTGCACGGTCATCTTGAGGAGCGCGTTGGTCAACTCCATCTCATCGAGGTTGCTGAGCGGCACCGTGCGGCCGTCGGCCTCGATCACGCCGGTGTTGTAGCTGGCCACGTTGTACTTCTTGGCCAATCCCGGGCTGCGATCGAGATCATGCAGACTGTAGCCGATGCTCGGATTGACGCGATTGAACTGTTCGAGCACGTCTTCGACCTGCCGTCGCATGCCGCCTTCTTGGGTGTTGTAGAAGCCGTAGACTTTGACCGGCTGCGTCACCTTGCGAGCGATCTTAATCGCCTGATCGGAGAGCACGAAGCTTTGCGTCGGGGTGAGATCGAAACGCTGATTGTGGCGTTCGGCCAGGACCACGACAATGCCGCAGAAGGTCAGGGCGAGCGCCACCTGCAGCACGACGAGTGCCGCGTGGCGCGAAGCGTGACCAAACAGACGCGGCATTGCCATCTCAGTTCACGCCGCTCAGTTCACTCCGCGCCAGGCGCGCGCGCCGAGCGATTGCAAGGTGAGAAACAGAAACAGCGCGGTGAAGAGCCCGAAGAACACCACGTCGCGGGTGTCGATGACCCCGCGCGAGAAGTTGAAAAACCGATCGAACAGCGACAGCCGCAACAGCGCGCGCACGATTTGTTGATCGGCCACTTCCTCGTTCCAGGTGACGAACCAGAAAAATACCAGGATGCCATAGGTGACCATCGCGCTCACCACTTGATTCTCCGTGAGCGACGAGACGAACAAGCCGCAGGCGATGAACGCGCTGCCAAGCAGGAAGATGCCGAGATACGCCGACGCCAGCGGACCGAGATCGAACTGGTAGAATTGGTAGAAGATCAACGGATTGATCATCGTCGGCAGCAGCATGATCAGAAAGAACACCCAGGCCGCGAGGAACTTGCCCATCACGATCGCACTGTCGCTGATCGGATAGGTCCACAGCAACTCGATCGTGCCGAGTTTCTTTTCCTCCGCAAACAGCCGCATGGTCACCAGCGGCAGGACCAGCATCGTGCACAGGCGCATGTCGAGGAAGACGAACTGCCACAGCCCGGTGGGCAGGACGTAGCCGCCAAACAGGATGAAGTAGATCAGGTCGCTGTAGAAGAAGTACCCGCTCAACAGCAGAAACACCGCCAACAATGCGTAGGCGATGAACGAGCCGAAGTACGAGCGCAGCTCACGCCGACAGATGACGAAGGCTTTCATCGGGGGCAGACGGATTGGCGGTGGGAGGCGGCGCCGAGTTGCCGCCAGGGTTGGCTACCATGGTCAGGAAGATGTCCTCGAGCGAGAGCGTCAGCGGCCGGAGTTCGCGCAGCCCCCAGCCGCCAGCGGTGACGGCAGCAGCGATATCCGCGCGCAGATCGCGATCCTTCGCTGTGCTGATGCGCAGTGCTGTGGCCCCGTCGCTCGGGTGCAGCGCCGGAACCGCCGAATCGATGCGCAGAACTCCCGGGATTTTCTGCAGACGACTGGTGATTGCGGCTTCGGGGCCGATCGCTTCGAGATGGATTTCTGAAGTCTGCCGCAGCCGTTGGTTGAGATTGCGCGGCGTGTCGACGGCGAGTACGCGGCCCTTGTTGATGATGATGACGCGGTCGCAGGTGGCTTCCACCTCCGACAGGATGTGGGTCGACAGGATGACCGTTCGTTCGCCATGCAGACCGCGAATCAGCGTGCGCATCTCGGCGACTTGCTCGGGATCGAGTCCCGAGGTCGGCTCGTCGAGGATCAACACTCTGGGCGAACCGATGAGCGCCTGCGCGATGCCAACGCGTTGGCGATACCCCTTCGACAAGGTGCCGATGAGGCGATGCTGCATGTGAGCGACCGCGCAGCTCTGCATCACCGCGTCGCACTGCCGGCGCGACTCGGCGCGCGGCAGATCCTTCATCTCGGCCACGTACGCCAGATATCCGCGCACGGTCATGTCGGTGTAGATCGACACGCGCTCGGGGAAGTAGCCGACCACGCTACGCGCCCGCCGCGCGTCGGCCACAACGTTATAGCCCGCCACCGTGGCGCGACCGCTGGTGGGAGGGAAGACGCCCGCCAGGATGCGCATCGTGGTGCTCTTGCCGGCACCATTGGGACCGAGGAAGCCGACGATCTCGCCGCGCGCGACTTCGAACGACACGTCGGCGATGGCGGTGAACGCACCGAACTGCTTGGTCAACCCTTCGGCTTGGATCATCAATGGTGTCCCAACGACGCCCAGAACTATTGCCCATGGTCGGCGTTGTCAATGTTCGCAGACTGCATACAATGGTCCCCATGCGGATACGCAAGCCCAACCCTCTCTGGATGGTCTCGCTATTGATAGCCACCGCGTTCGGCTGCGCGACCGTCCCGTACACCAACCGCTCGCAGTTGCTGACGGTATCGGAAGCGGAGGAAACGCAGCTCGGCATCGGTGCCTATAAGGAAGTGCTGCGCAAGGAGGTATTGGTGCAGGATCCGGCGGTGGTCGGCCTCGTGCGCCGCGTCGGCGAGCGCATAGCCCAGGCCGCCGACAAGCCGAAGTACCAGTGGGAGTTCGCCGTTATCGACGATGACAGCATGATCAACGCCTTTGCGCTGCCCGGCGGCAAGGTGGCGGTGTATACGGGCCTCTTCCCCGTCGCCCAAGACGAGGCGGGTCTGGCTGCGGTGATGGGACACGAAGTGGCGCATGCGCTCGCGCATCACGGTGCGGAGCGGATGAGCCAGGGGCAATTGGCGCAACTCGGCGGCGTCGCGCTCGCGATTGGTCTCGGTGCCGCCGGCGCCGGCCGGTTCACCGGCGACATGGCGATGCAAGCCTACGGGTTGGGCGCGCAGGTCGGCATCCTGCTGCCCTACAGCCGCGCGCAAGAGTCCGAAGCCGATCACATTGGCCTCATTTTGATGGCGAAAGCCGGCTACGATCCGGAGGCGGCTCTCGGATTGTGGCAGCGCATGGAGAACTTGAACGAAAAGGCGCCGGTGGAATTTCTTTCAACCCATCCGAGTCCCGGCACGCGACAACAAGACATCCGGCGCTGGTTGCCGGAAGCGCAGGGCTACTATCACGCTGATCCGAACCTCGTCATCGCGAAGCTGCCGTCAGTCGCCGAACTGGAAGCCAGCACCGATCGCGGTGAAGCGGCGTTCACGCGCTATGCTCGCACCATCAATGAGAAAGCGCGCGGAGTGCGGGGCGAACGGGTGCTAACCGTGGCCGTGGCGAAGACGATGGAGGTTGATCCGGTGATCATCGAGCAGCGCCAGCGCGAGTCCGGATTGAGCTTCGGCGACGTGGCGGTCGCCAGCGCGTTGTCCAAGGCGGGGGGCGGCGCGTTTGACGACGTGATCGCCGCGCGCAAACAGGGACAAAAGTGGTCGGCTGTGGCCAAGGACAACGACCAGATCATCAAAGATGCACTCGGCCTGTTGCGTTCCGCGCTGGTCGAAGCCCGCAGCCTCGCACGTAACCTCCGAGGTTGAGCGGAAGGAGAGTTATGAAGACCATCGCGCGTATCCTGAGATTGGTGGTCGTGCTGGTGCTGCTCGTGGTGAGTGCCCTGAGCGTAGGGCCTCGCCACCTGAGTTCGACCCCGAGTGCCAACAACGTGGTCGCGCGTGAAATGCGCCTGACGCGCGGACTCGAAGCGCGCCCGCACCACTTGCGCGCGCTCTCGTCTGGCGTGCGCTACGCCGCGCTGCAGGCCGCCGGCGACCTCACGCGGCGCGCGGCGCAAGCCCCCGCCCAGGGGCTCAGTGTCACGGCTGACTTGTTGCTGCCACCGTCCGGCCCCGCGACGGTGGGCTGTGCGAAGACGCTCGACACGACGAACGTCCGCGTGAACCAAGACTGCACGCGCCGGCGGCAAGCCGAAGAAGTGATCGCCATCAACCCGACGAACGCGATGAATCTCGTCGCCGGCCAGAACGACAGCCGCCTCGGGTTCAATCACTGCGGCTTCGATTGGTCCTTCGACGGGGGGCGCACATGGGGAGACCTGGTGCCGCCGTTCTATGAGTTCGTGATGGGCGACGGGCATACGGCCGACGCGTGCTCGGATCCGTCGGCGACCTTCGATCGCGATGGCAACGCCTATATCAGCGGTATCCTGTTCGACATCAGCACACCCGTCAGTGCGATCGTGGTCGCCAAATCGCGCAAGAACATCGGCGGTCGATTCTTCCACTCCCCCGCGGCGTCGCCGTTTCAGCTGTACGAAACGCTTCCGTTGGGCATCGTCGTCAACGACAACGATGCCGCGATCTTCAACGACAAGCAGTTCATCGTCGCCGACGCGAGCAAGAGCAGTCCGAAAGTTGGCAACGTTTACGCCGCCTGGACCCGCTTTCGTTCGGCGACTGGCGTCGGCGTCGATGCGGATAGTCCGATCTTCTTCAGCCAATCGACCGACGGCGGCGCGACGTGGTCGGCGGGCATCGAAATCAGCGGCGCGAACAGTGCGATCTGCACAGTCGGCAGCGGCGAGACCGACATGGACGCGTGTGATCAGGATCAGGGGCCACATCCGATCGTCGGGATGGACGGAGCGGTGTACGTCACGTTCTCGAACAGCAACACTCCCGATGTCGGCCTCAACCAATTTGCCATCGTCTCGTGTCCGCCATCGGCCGACTGTAGTCAGATGGCGAACTGGAGCACGCCGGTGAAGATTGCCGACGACTTTGCGCTGCAGCCGATCGGGCCTGATCCCGTCACCGGGTGTGAAGCTGACTCACAGTGTTTGCCGCCGAACGGTTATCGCGTCAACGATGACACGTCGGGCTCGCTCTCAATCGATCGGATGGGCAATCTCTACTTCGCCTGGGCAGATTTCCGCCATGGCGGCGGCAGCTGCACACCGCTGGGTGACGCCGCGAGCGTGAGCGGCCCGTGCAACAACGATGTGTTCTATGCCTTCTCGACCGACGGTGGGGGCACCTGGAGCCCGGCGATCAACGTGACGCCCTCGTCGCGCTTCGGTCATTCAGCGCAATGGCAACCGTGGAGTTCTATTTCGCCAGGCGGTGGCAAGCTGTGGGTTGCGTACTACGACCGCTCGTATGGTCTGTGCGAGCAAACCGGGTGCAACGACATCACATTGGCCAAGGTGCAGAATCCGGCGTCCGCAACGCGCGCGCTCAGCTACACGCGGCTGACCGCCGAATCGATGCCGAATCTCACTCCGGCCAACAACCCGATCGAAGCCGGCTTCCTTGGTGACTACATGTGGGTGACGGTGGACAAGCACGGCCGCCCCTACGTGGTGTGGAGCGATACTCGCGGCCGCAACAACACCGTCGAGGAAGACGTGTACTTCCACCTCCCCACCGGCTGAGCGGCGGCTAGGCGTGCGGCGCGCGCGCCGTGCGCAGGTGGATGTGGAACGACGCCGCCATGTAGTAGGCGGGGAAAAACAGCGAAATGAACGCGAGCTGTTGCGACGGGTGCGGGAACTCGCGCAGCAGTTCGAACATCACCAAGGCCCACGCGGTGGCGAGCACGTAGGTCAGCGTGCGCACCGAGGTACTGCGGCTGGGGTAGAGATAGCGGATCGGCACGAACACCAGCACGGAAAATCCGAGTAGTGCGCTGACGTTGAACCACAGCGGCGTTTGCAGCGTGTACAAGTAGAAGACGACGACGTTCCAATACGATGGGAAGCCGGTGAAAAAATGATCCGCGGTCTTCGCTTCGGTCTGCGAGAAACCGTAGCCGCTCGCGAGCAGTGGAGCGCTGCCGACCACCAGACCGAGTAGCCCCGCTGGGAGCAAGCTCGCTTGGTACGCCAGCACGATCGGCACCACGGCGTAGTTCAAATAGTCGACGATGTCGTCGAGTTTGGCGCCGTCGAATCGCGGCAACACCTCCTTCACACCCACTCGTCGCGCCAAGGCACCGTCGGTCGAGTCAATGAACGTCGCCAACGTCATGCACGCGAACGCTAGACCGAAGTCGCCGCGTCCCGACGCGATCAGCGCCACCAGCCCCAACGGAGCGCCACTGGCGGTGTAGAGGTGCACACCCCACGCCGCCCACGTGCGGGCCGGACTGAATGTGCTCATCGGCGCACGCGCCGGCTGATGGTGGGCTCGTAGAGAATCTGCACGACGTTGCCGTCGGGATCCGCGCAGTACAGCGAGCGGCTGCCGTCGCGGTGGGTCTTGGGTTGGTGAACGATCGGCAGTGCGCGCGCGCGCAACTCGACCTCGGCGCGATCGACCATCTCCGGTGTGGCCACCAACAACCCGAGATGGTCGAGCGGTTGGCCAACGCCGGTCGGCAACGGGTCGGGGACTTCGTGCAGCGCAAGGTTGTCGCTGCCGGACGACAGGTACGCATTCGCTGCATCCGGCTCCCACACGATGTCGAAGCCGAACACCTCCGTGTAGAACGCCTTGGCGCGTGCGAGATCGCGGACGCGGAGCGCGACGTGGTGCAGGCCGAGCGTAGGGATCGGTAGACTCATCGCCGCAAGAACGTCCGAATCGAGCGCTCCACCGCGTCGGGTCGTTCCATGGGCACGAAGTGCGAGGCGCGCGCAATCGTTTTGGCGTGAACATTGGGCAGCAAGCTGGTCGCGGTGGTGAAGCTGCTGTCCGGAAACGCATCGCTGTTCTCCCCGCGTAAGATCAACACGGGAATGGAGACCTGCGGCAGGATCGCGAAGCCATCAATGCTCGCGGCGTGATCAAAGATCTGCGCCTCAATGGTTCCGGGACATTTCAATTCGATGTGGCCGTCGGGCCGCAACACGGTACCCTCTTCGATGTACGCCCATAGCACGTCCTCGCGCCAAGTGTTGAACGGAGCGCGCGTCCGATACGAGTGAAACATCGAGGTGCGGCTCTCCCACACCATGCGGCGTTTGCGCGCGCGATGCGCCAACGGGTTCTGAATGATCTGTCCGTCGGGCAGCTTCGGAACCAGGATCGGATCGATCAAGACGGCGCGCGAAATGGATCCGAGATGATGCGCGGCGCAATAGGCGATCGCGGTCGCGCCGGCCGAATGCCCCACGGCCGGAATGTGTTGCAGCCCGAGCGTCTCGATGAAGTGATGGAGATCCTCACCGAAGTGATCCCAGCTGTAGCCCGATTCCGGCTTGCTGCTATCACCGTGGCCGCGTTGATCGATGGCGATCACGCGAAACGTTTGGCTGAGCAGCTGCGCGATCGGCTTCCATACGTACGCGTGGAAACCCGTACCATGCACCAGCAAGATCGGCGGTCCGCTGTTCTCCCACTCGAGGTAGTGGACCCGAATGCCGTTGCAGTTGACGAATCGGTGCTGTGGGACGGCGCCGAGCAGCGCGTCACGGCGAGCAATCATGGCGGAACAATTCCTGTCTTGTCCTGTCGTCTAGTCGGGTTCGCTGCCGTGGTGGCAGCGGAGCGCCCCCGGTGCAACTATGGTGCGCACGTTCATTCACTGCGAAGCGTCTATCTGCTGATAGCAAGCGGTCGGCGGTGCGGCAAGGTAGGCAACGACCCGGCAGCGAAAAAAACAAAGCCCCGGACCGAAAACCCGGGCCGGGGCTTTGTGCGATGCTACGACGCGCTCAGACCTTGTTCACATTGGTGGCCTGCAGGCCCTTCGGACCCTGCGTGATCTCGAACTCCACGCGCTGCCCCTCGTCGAGCGTGCGGAATCCTTGGCCTTGAATAGCCGAGTAGTGCACAAACACGTCTTGGCCATCGTCCTTGGTGATGAACCCGTAGCCCTTCTGGCCGTTGAACCACTTCACCGTACCTTGCGGCATGGCGCCCTCCCTCCTTTCTACTACCGACTGATTACTCACAATCTTCCTAGTTTGAGGGAAAGCCCGGACGAAAGGTCTTAGCGGCCCCAATCGGACAGTCAGGCGACAGCCGCACCGCCACCCCATTTACCTTCGTGTTCAGGAACATTCGCCTCGAAACGCGGGCGCATATAGCATGCACGTTGTCGCCGTCGCAACCGAAATCTTTGACGAAATCTCCAGGGCCGGATGGGCCGCCGGCGGCCCTTTTTCTACGTCAGTCCGAGTCTTCGACCGCGCCGGCGCGCGCACCGAAACAGACACCCCGGGTCGAGGCGCGGATGAACGCCAACAGCTCCTCGACTGCGGACGACTGGGGCGCGGCCGCGAGTTCGGCCACCGCCGTGCGCAGGTTGCCATGGGTGCGAAAGAGACGCACGAAGGCGCGCTGCAGCGCGCGCATCTCCTCGGCGCTAAAGCCCGCGCGCCGCAAACCGACGCGATTGAGCGTGCGCACGACGTGGGTGTGATCCATCAGACAGAATGGTGGCACATCGCGGCTGGTACGCGACAGCCCGCGCAGCAGCGCCAAGCGGCCGATCCGCACAAATTGGTGAACGACGCAGTTGCCCGAAATGAACACCCCGTCGCCCACCTCGACGTAGCCCGCCAATGTGGCCCCTGCCGCCAAGATCACGCGATGGCCGACGCGGCAATTGTGGGCGACGTGGGCGTGGTGCATGAGGAAGTTGTCGTCGCCGATTTCCGTCGCCGAACCCGGCTTGGTGCCTCGTTGCACTTGGACGTGCTCGCGCACCACATTGCGATCGCCGATGCGCAAGAAACTCTCCTGCCCGCTGAACGCGAGATCTTCCGGCTCGACCCCGAGCGCCGCACCGGGGTGAATGACGTTGTCGGCGCCAATGGTCGTCATCCCCGTAAGGTACGCCTGCGCAATCACCCGCGTGCGCGGGCCGATGACCACCGGGCCGTCGATGACGCTGTAGGGACCAATCTCGGCGCTGGCGTCGATCTGCGCGCGCGGATCGATGATCGCAGTCGGATGGATCACGAGCGCACACGCGGCAGTGATCGTTCAGGCCCTGCCTCCCGGCGAACCCTTTCACTCATCGTCGGTTCCGGAGCCGCCCTCCGACTCGTCGCCCGCCTGCGCACCGGGAACGCGATAGCGCTCGCCCAACCAGTTGCCCAGATCGATCATGCGACAGCGCTCCGAGCAGAACGGGCGCGCGGGGTTGTCGTCCCACGCACACTCCTGGTGGCAAATCGGGCAGCGCACGCTCCGCGGCATGGCGTCTATAAAGCGCAGCGCGGCGGCGGGGTCAAAGGGCGTAGCCGTCCGGTAAGCATCTGCCGTCAACTGCATCCGAATAGGCGGGCACTTCGTCAGAAGCCTGACAGCACAGCTCGCACACGACATCGCGCGTGAATGCGAAGTGCGATGCGGTGTCGCGCAACTCGTGAGTGTCAACTTTTCCGCGCCGAGCACAGACCGCCAGCGCGATGACGAAACGCTCCCAGAGGTCGGGCGCGGCACGTCCGCTGCTCTGCGTAGGGGTATGCGTCGGCGCGTATTCATCGCAATGCTGGCCCTGTTCTGCGGCGGCGCCGCGCACGCCCAATCATCTGCTCGGTTGCTGGTGCAAACGAAAGCGGGCGTGTCCGCCACCGAGCTACACGCGTTGTTCGGAGCGCACGGGTTGAGCCGCGTCCAACGCATTCGGCGGATTCGTCTGCACGTGCTCGCCGCCGCACCCGCACGGCTGGCAGAGATCGAAGCCGTGTTACACGCCGACCCTCGCATCGCGTTCGTCGAACGCGATCGCGCCATCGCCCCGGCCATGCGGCCGACCGATCCGGTTTTTTCGCAGCAATATCACCTCGCGCGCATCGACTGTCTCGCTGCGTGGGACATAACGATTGGCTCGGCCACCGCACCCATCGCGATTCTCGACAGCGGCGTCGACGCCACCCATCCCGATCTCGTGGGCAAACTCGTACTGGGCTTCAATCTCTACGATCACAGCAGCGACACGCACGACGTGTCGGGTCACGGCACGATGGTGGCCGGGATCGCCGCCGCGGCGAGCAACAACGGGATCGGCGTCAGCGGTGTGGCGTGGGCGAACCCGATCATGCCGATTCGCGTCACCGACGAGGACGGCCTCGCCTATCTCTCGACCATCGCCAGCGGACTGGTGTGGGCCGCCGATCACGGCGCGCGGGTGGCGAACCTCAGCTTCGCCGTATTCGGCGCGCAGTCGATCAACGTGGCCGCGCAGTACTTTGCCGCCAAAGGTGGCGTCACGTTCGCCGCCGCTGGCAATGACGGCTTCACGCACGACGATGCGGCCAACCCGTGGGTCATTTCGGTTGCCGCGACGGATCAATCTGATCGCATCGCGACGTTCTCCAGCTCGGGCGCGTACGTCGATCTCGCCGCGCCGGGCGTGATGATCGCCACGACGGCGATGGGCGGTGGCTACGCCACCGTATCGGGCACGTCGTTCGCGAGTCCAGTGGCCGCCGGTGTCGCGGCATTGGTGCGGAGCGTGAATCCATCGCTGACATCGACGCAAGTGACCGACCTGCTCAAGGCCAACGCGGTCGATGTCGGCGACGCCGGCTACGATTCGCACGCGGGATGGGGTCGAGTCGATGCGCTGAATGCCGTAGCCGCCGCCCGCGCGCTGGTCCCGCCACAGGACAGCGTGCGAACGAAGTCGCGGCGCCTACGCCAGCGACACACGACTCTCAGTGATGGCGAGCTTTAGCTCGCCCGACCGACGCGCGCCCGATACCCGAGCTGGAGTTGCCGTGTCAGCGCGCCGCATCGCCCGTCAGCGATCGGCCGATTGTCGACGCGAACGATTGGCACGATCTCGACAACCGACGACGTACAGAAGGCTTCCTCAGCGGCCAGCAGCTCGCGCACCGGTACGCGGCACTCGCGGACCCGCAGCGTCAGTGTGCGGGCGAGGTCCATCACAAGTCGACGGGTCACACCGGGTAGAACCCCGGCGGTGCTATCGAGCGGCGGCGTGAGCAGCGCGCCGCGGCGCACGACAAACAAGTTGCTCGTCGTGCCTTCGGTCACATGACCGCGCGGCGTGACGTACAACGCCTCGAACGCGTTGACGCGCTGGGCCTGCATGCGACCGAGAATCGCCGGGACGTAGTCGAGCGTCTTGTGCCCCGCCGTCGCGCCGGCGCGCGCGAACGGAAGCAGCGTGACGCGCGCACCGCGCCGTTGCGCGCGAGCGACCTCGAGCCCAATCATCGTCGCCACGATCAGCACCGTGGGCGTCACGGCGGCGGGCGGCAGCAGGCCGGGGCGGCCCGGTCCGCGCGTCAGCGTAATGCGCACGGCGGCATCGCCATCGAGCAAGTCATTGCGCCGCAACAGGCGCTCGATCGCGCGCGACCAGTCGATCGACGGCACGGGAATACGGAGCCAGCGCGCACTCGCGCGCAGTCGGGCAAGATGCTCGCTCAGACCGAACAGGGCGCCACGATACGAGCGCATGGTTTCGAACAAGCCGTCGCCATAAAGGAAGCCGCGGTCGAATACGCTGACACGCGCACCGGCCGCCGGTACGACGTGGCCGTTCACGTAGACAAAACCGACCGGTGCACGTGCCGACACGCCGCTCACGCGGGACCACTCACGCCGCAGGCGGCGAAGAACGCGCGCGCCTTAAGCAGCGTCTCTTCGTACTCGCCGTCAGGATCGGAGTCGGCAACCACTGCGCCTCCGGCGTGGTAGGTCAACTGGCCGGCGCGTGCAACGGCCGTGCGGATCGCGATGTTGAACGTGCCACGACCCTGGGCGTCGAGGAACCCGATCGCGCCGGTGTACACGCCACGCCGGACCGGTTCGAGCTCATCGATGATTTCCATGGCGCGAATCTTGGGCGCGCCAGTGATCGAGCCGCCGGGAAACGTCGCGCGCAGAATGTCGGCGAAGCTCGTGCCCGGTTGCAGCCGGCCGTGGATCTCGGACACCAGATGATGCAGCGTCGGGAACGACTGCACCGCCGCGAACGATCCAACCGTCACCGAGCCCGCCTGACACAGCCGGCCGAGGTCGTTGCGTTCGAGATCGACGATCATCACATGCTCGGCGCCGTCTTTGACCGACGCCCGCAGCGCCTGCGCGCTCGCCACGTCGGCCACGTTGTCGCAACCGCGCGCGCGCGTGCCCTTGATCGGCCATGTCGTAATCGATTCGGGCGTCAGTTGGAGAAAGCATTCCGGCGAATTGCTCACCACCGCGAAGTCGTCGCAGTCGAGGTAGGCGGCGTACGGCATCGGATGCTGCGCCTGCAGGCGCGCGAACAATTGCGGCGCGAGGCGGATAGCAGCCGCGGCCATGAACCGCTGCGCGAGGTTGACTTGATAGATATCCCCCGCCGCGATGTAGGCGAGCGCGCGACGCACTGCCGCCACGTAGGCGGCGCGGGTGAAGTTCGAAGTGACGACCGTCGGCACCGCGGCTGGCGGCGCACCGACGCGGGTCTGCTGCGTGATCGCGCGGCCGACAGCGTTCAACGCGTCGTCGCTCAGGAATGCCGACGTGAGCAGCCACGACCGAGTGCGGTAGTCGTATAGCAGGGCCCAGTCGTACGCGGCACAGTCGAGCACCGGGAGCTGCTGATCATCCCGCGCGAGGCTGGGGAGACGCTCGATGCGATCCTTGAGGTCGTAGCTCAGCATCGCGACCAATCCACCGGCAAACGGCAACGGCGGGGCATCACGGGTACGTGCCGCGTGCGCGGCGCAAAAGCGTTCCAGCTGCGCGAGTGGATCGCTGTGCAGGTCGCGGTGTTGCTGGCCATCCGACCACTGCGCGACACCGGCCGCGTCGACACGCAAGGTTGCACTCGGATTGTGGCCGAAGATCGCGAACCCACTGCCCCAGGAGTCCGGGCCGGCACCGTCAAACAAAAACGGCCGCGACTGCCCGCCCGCCAACAAATCGAGCGGCGTACACGCGAGCCGGAGTTCTTGCGTCGGCATGCGATTCCTGCTTTTCCAGAAGCCACGTTCTTAGCCACCGGGTCGCGCGGTTGCAACAGCGGCCGGCGCGACGGATGTGGCATCGGCCGTGGCGTCGTCTCGTGTCTCGCGCTTCCATCAATCAATGCAAGTTGCAAACGCGATCGGTCCGGCAAACGTGCCTAGCATGAATGCGCGCGCATGAACGCGTCGGTCAAATTGCTCGAGCGGGTATTGCCCGCCTCGGTCCATTTGCGCGTGGAGATCCCCGCCGACCATCCGTCGGCGACGATCCTCGGCAGCGAGCGGGCGGGATCGGGCACGGTCGTCGACGCGAGCGGCTTGGTGCTCACCGCGCACTATCTCATCCTCGGCGCCGCGCGCATCGAGGTTACGCTGGCCGACGGGACCACACTCATCGGCGCCGTGGCCGCACATGACTTCGCCAGCGGCATCGCATTGGTGAAGGTCGACGCGAGTCAGTTACCCGCGATCTCCCTCACTCCATCGGCCACCGTGAGCCCAGGCGCCGACATCTTTCTCGTCGCCGCTGGTACCGACAACGCGCGTCGCGTCAGCACGGGCAGCGTGATGGCAATCGAACCGTTCGACGCCTATTGGGAGTACTGTCTCGATCACGCCATTTTGAGCACGGCGGTCAGCCCGGGGCTCGGTGGTGGTGCGATGTTCGATGCCCTTGGTCGCATGATCGGCGTCGTCTCGCTCGAGTTGAATCAGATCGGGCGCAGCACGCTGGCGATTCCCGCGGAGCACTTCCTTGATCACCGCGAAGAACTGCTGCGGCACGGCCGTCGCGTCAGCCGCCCGCCGCGCGCGTGGGCCGGCTTGTTTTGCTACAGCCTGCGCGAGCACATCGTCATCGCCGGCATCTTACCTGGTACACCCGCCGAAGCCGCAGGCCTCAACGCGGGCGATGTCGTGGTTACGCTCGACGGTCGCTTGATTGGTAGCCGGCGCGCGCTCTACGAACAGCTCTGGTCACATCGCCCCGGCGAGACCCTCGCATGTACCGTCATCCGCGACGGCAAAGCGCTACACTTGCGAGTCGAAACGGGCAATGCAGAGACGTTCTTTGGATAGGTGCGGAGTCGGGCTACCGCGACATCTTCTCCATGATGTTGACGGCACGGTCTGCCGAGCGCGTGGCGGCGTCGCTGGCCGCGGCGGCTTGATCGGCGGCCACGGACGCCCGCTCGGCCGCCGCTTCCATGCGCAACACGATGGACTCGATGCTATCGGAAACTGAGGCCGCTGCCGCAACCGGCTTGGCCTCCATCGGCGCTTCCGGTTCCGGCCGTCTAAATTCCACCGGTTGCACCTCTGGGCTACGCGCGGGGGTCACTAGCGCCACGATGCGATCGCGCGTCTCGGGTTCCATGTATCCCTGATATTTGAGCACGCCGAGATCTTGCACGCCGGGCGAAACGATGGCGCGGCCGAATGCGATTTCGAGATTGCGCTCAAGATAGTAGATGTGGACTTCGTAATCTTCCCACGGGATGTCCGGCTCGATCTCCTGCACCTCGGCATAGTCGGGCCAGCCGTAGTACTCCATGTAGTACCGGAGATCGCTGTCGCGCTTGCGCTCTCGATCGAGCGCGCGCGAGTCCATCACCTTCGGTTGACCGATCTCGATGATATACGGCCGATTCGGGGGCGTGACTCGGCGCACTTCCGGACCAATAGCCAGTGCCGCGGCCGGCACCAGAACGAGCCACATGATCGCCACGAGACGTTTCATACGCCCTCCATTCCCATCGCGCTCCCATCGCGTCTTCATCGCGCGAAGGCTACGGCAGGGTCGGCAGGTCGTCAAGCGCTATTTTCTACCCAAAAAATTCTACGCTGACCCCGGCCACACTTCGACACCGCCGCACCAGGTGCGCCGCACGGTGAGGTCCGGGGTGAGCAGCACCAGATCCGCTTGCTTGCCGGCTTCGATGGTTCCTCGCTGATGATCGAGGCCGAGCGCGCGCGCCGGTGCCCACGACGCGGCGTGAATGAGGTCGGCCAATGGCCGCTGCGGCTGCCATTGCCGCAGGTTGCGCAGCGCACGATCGAGCGTGAGGCAGCTCCCCGCAAGTTGACCACCGGCCTTGAGCCGCACGGCCCCGCCCGCCACGACGCAAGTTACACCAAACATCTCGTAGTCACCGTCGGGCAGACCGAGGGCACCGACCGCGTCGCTGACCAACACGGCTTTCAGCGGCGGCTTGCTGCGCAACGCGAGTTCGACGACGGCCGGGCTCAGATGATGGCCGTCGCAAATCAGCTCGGCCGACAGCCGATCGTCGGTCAACGCCACGCCGGCGATGCCGGGCTCGCGGTGATGGAGTTCGCGCATCGCGTTGAACAGATGCGTGACGTGCGTGACTCCGGCGTCCACCGCCACCGCCATCTCCGCGGCGGTCGCGTTCGAGTGCCCGGCCGACACCACCACGCCGCGGTCGTGCAGCGCGCGGATGAACGGAATCGCGCCATCAATTTCGGGCGCGATAGTGACCAGCCGGATCAGGTCGCCGCTGAGTTCTTGCAGCGTGTCGAACTCCTCGATCGACGGCGCGCGCATCCATTGCACGGCTTGCGCGCCAGCTCGACTTGGATTGAGGAACGGGCCTTCGAGGTGGATGCCAAGAATGCGCGCGCCGGATTCCCGCCCCACCGCGGTGGCCACGGCACGCATGGCGGCGCGCAACGGTTCGGCCGCCAACGTAGCAATGGTGGCCAGAAACCCCGTCGTTCCAAAGCGTGCGAGGGTGCGGGAGATGACGTCGATCTGATCGGGATCCCCTTGCTCGACCATCGCACCACCGGCTCCATGGATGTGAATGTCGATGAACCCAGGCGCCACGAGCGACCCGCGCGCATCGATGACGTGCGCGTTCGCTGCAGAGAGACTCGATCCAGCGCTCGTGATGACTCCGTCGTCGACACGCACATCGACCCCCGTCAGCACGCCGGCTGGAGTGACGACATCACCGCCGCGGAGCAATAGATCCTGTTTCGTCGTTGGAGTTTCCATCGCGCGTCTACCAATGCCGAATGCGGTCGCGATACCGCTCGACCTCGACCGCCACCGCGGTCAGGTCGGCGCCCTCGACGTTGCCGCTCGGAAAATTGACCACCGGCGAACCCGCGGTTGCCAGCCGTTCCATCACGCTGATCATCACCGCATGCAGCAGCGCCGCGCCGGCGATCGTCGACGTTGGGCCGACGGGATTGCCAACGTTGGCGAGAGCAATGGCCGCATCGCCGAGGGCCCCGCCGTTGTCGAGGGTGAGGTCGGCGATCTCGAACAACCGCAGCGTGTGCGGCGGCAGCGGCGGGACCGCTGACGAGTGGGTAACGTTGGTGAGGGCGATCACGGTCAGACCACGCGCCTTCATCAGCTCGGCCATTTCGATCGGTGCCGGATTGCGTCCCGAGTTCGAGATCACGACGCCCACGTCCCCACGGCGCAGATCGTAGCGGCTGGCGATCTCGGCGGCGGCACCCGGAGTCCGCTCGGTCACCGTGCTGCGCCGCGCGCCGCCGCTGAGGACGACGCTCGGATCGAGCATCGCCTCGACCGCGATGAGTCCACCCGCACGGTAGAAGATCTCTTCGGCGAGCATGTGCGAGTGACCGGTGCCGAATAGGTGGACGACACCGCCTGCCCGGAGTGACGCGGCGATCACGTCCGCCGCCGCCGCGATCGCCGCGCGCTGGCTGTCGCGCAGGCGAGTGAGCAGCATGATCACGGCGTCGAGGAAGCGCTCAGAGCCGGTCATAAACCGTTCTCCCGCTCCATCTGCGGAGAGGTGACGCGAAGGTGGCCAGCAGCCAGTGCAACGTCGACCAGTCCGTTACAAATCGTGGACTCGTCGCGCGGATCGACCATCGCGATTAACGCCTCGTAACCGCCGGCAACCGCCTCGGCCTCGGGGATGAAGTAGCCGAGGTAGTCGTTGGCATAGCCGATCACCAGCACCCGCTCGCCGAGAGCGTGCCGTAGCTGCGTCCCGGCGCTGCTGAACAACTCGCCGGGCGCGGCGACGAGCGACACGTCTCCACAGCGCAGCGCTTGCAGTTGCGCCACCGGCGGCCGCTCGCCGAACAGAACCGCCCAGCCACCGTAACTGCCTACCCACAGTGCCGCTTGCGCACCTTCGACGCGAGCCGCGGCGACGCGCCGGGCGCGCGCATCGTCGCCGCGCGTGTGCGCAGCCTCCAGGTCGGCGAGTGCCGCCTCCACCTCTGCCTGCGCGGCTGCACGGGTGGGCAGCGCACGCCACCGTACGGGAACTGTGCCGACCGCGGCTCCGAGCGACGTATCGCCGAGATCCACTTCAACGGCGTCGTTCACGGCCGCGCCGACGCCGTCCGCCAGCAGGCGGGCGAGGCGTTGCACCTCGTCGGCCGTTTGCTCGCGGCGCGTGAAGCGCGTGCTGACGTCGCCGGCGGCGCCGTTGGTGAACACGACGGGGGCAGCGAGCGTTTGCGCCGCCTGCGTCGCTGCAACGCCCAGCAGATCGCCCGAGTAGGCGTGATTGGCAGCCGACAGTACGGTCGGATGACAGCCGAAGTTGGCGAGCACACCGAGCAGCGTGCCATTGGGTTCATGCGAACTCAGTACACGCACCATGTGATCGACGGGCATTGCAGCCTCGCGACGGTTGGCGGCGACCTCAGCGACCGCGGCACGGCCAAACCGCAGCACGGCGGGCTTAGCGCGTTGCCGCGCGTCAGCGACACTCGCGACCACTTGCTCGATCATCGCGTGCTCGTAGGTCGCGAGCCGCTCGTCGCGTTCGATTCCGGAGCGAAAGACCGCGGGCCCGGCGTGCGTATGCGTGGCAGCCATCAGCACGCGCTCCGACGCGATGCCGTAGGCCCGCGTGATGCGTTCGCGCACGCGCACCGTCCAGTCGGCGAAGACGTGGACGAGATCGAGCGCAACGATGGCGATCGCTGCGCCGCCGTCGTCAATGACGATCGCGCGTGCATGCAGGCGATCGAGCACCGCGTCGGCACCACCGAACCGTGCCCCGTAGCCACCCAGCGGCAACCCGAGCGGCGGCGTGATGTCGCGCTGGCCGAATCCGACGCGGAGCATCGTCATCGCGTTTCGCCCTCGATCGTCGCGAGCAGCGCGGCGGACGTTGCCGCGGTGAACGGCAGCCCGAGCGCGCGCAGCGCGAGTTTGAAGGCCCCGACCGTGGGCGGAAATTCGGGCGCGGCGATACGGGTGAGCGGACAAGCCGCAGCGATGGCGGTCGCGAATGGCACGATCACGGCGTCGCCGGCACCAAAGACGGCGCCCGTGTAGGCAACTGGCGCTGCGATCCGATCGAGTTCGAGCGCGCGCAGAGTGGTCACCGCCGCCAATCCGAGTTCGGCGCCGGCTTCGGCGAGGATTGTTTGTGCGACCGCATCACCGGCGGCCGCGGCGGCTGTTACCGTGATCGCCAGTCGGGCGATCGCGTCGCGGCTCATGGGCTCACCATACACCCGGACCGCGATGCCCATGAAGTCGGTGACCTCCATCGCCGCGGCGATGCGCTCGCACAGAGTCGTGTGCGGGCCGCGGCCGTCGGTCGCCCGCGCCACCGCACGCAGCGCTCGCACGGCGATGTCATACGCGCTGCCCTCGTCACCCATGATGTGACCCCAGCCGCCAACTTGCCGGCTCTCGCCGCGCTCATTGCGGCCGTAGCACACCGAGCCGGTGCCGGCGGCCACCACGACGCCGAAGTCGGTGGCGAGTGCGCCCCAGAAAGCGGCCACCATGTCGCCGATCGCCTGCACGCGAGCGAGTGGCAGTTGCTCGGTCAACAGCGCTTCGATGACTTCGCGGCCTTCACCGTTGGGACCGACTCCGGCGCTACCCGCCACCGCGCAGCCGATGCTCGTGGCTTCACACGGCGCCATGGCGCACGCCTGGCCGACCGCATCGATGATCGAGGCGCGTGCCGTCTCCCATCCCGACAGAATGTGATTGCCCGGTCCGCCCAGACCGCGTCCGAGAACCGTGCCGTCACTGCGGGCGACCAGGCAGCGGGTCGAACTGCCGCCGGCATCGAGAGCGAGGAGCATGTCGGGTGCGTGTGTCGTAGATGTTCTCGCTTCAACCTTCGACTAGCACGAGCGCCACGCGCGAGTCACGACCACATTGGATTCAGTCGACCGCATTGCTAGAAGCAGCGCATGGCCCGCATTCCATACGTGGACACAGCGACTGCCTCCGCCGAGGTGCAGGCGATCTTCAACCGGTTGGAGCACGCGGCGGTGCCGGTGTTCGGGCGGCCTTTCGTGCTCAACGTGATGCGCGCGCTGGCCCACGCCCCGGTGCTGCTGCGTCGAGTCAGTTCACTCGGCAACGCCATGCTGAACGATCTCACCCTCGATCCGCAACTGCGCGAGCTCGCCGTCCTGCAACTCTTTCGCATCAACCGATGCGACTACGGCTTTCAGCAACACGTCACCATCGGCAAAGCGGTCGGCTTGAACGACAAGCAAATCGCCAACGTCGGTGCCTACCGCACGTATCCCTACTACGCCGAGATCGAGCGGCTGGCGTTGGAATACGCCGAGGTGGTGACGCGCGACGTCGCCGTGCCTGAGGAACTCTTCGCCCGTATCCGGCATCAGTTCAGCGATCAGCAGATCGTCGAGCTGACGATGGTGATCGCCTACTGGAACATGATGAGTCGTTTCCTGATGCCGCTGCAGGTGGAGATCGAGCGCGCGGATTGAATCTAGACTTCTTTCTCCAGCAACGCGACGCATTCGACGTGCTCGGTTTGCGGGAGCATGTCGTAGGGCTGAAGCTTGGTCGTGCCGTAGTGGTTCGCCGCGAACCAATCGAGGTCCCGCGCCAGCGTCGTCGGATCGCACGACACGTAGACGATGCGGCGGGGAGCGCACGCAACGATCGCGCGGCGGGTGGCCTCGTCGGCGCCCTTGCGCGGTGGATTGAGGGTGACCAGATCGATCTGGCCTAAGCGCGCAGCCACGTCCGGCAGCACGATCCCCGCTTCACCCGTGTGGAAACGCACGTTGTGAAAGCCGTTGAGGCGCGTGTTCATCTTGGCGTCGAGCACGGCCACCGGAGAGGCTTCGATGCCTTCGACGTGACGCGCAGCGGTCGCCAGATGGAAGCTGGTCGCGCCGACGCCGCAGTAGAGGTCGGCCACCGTATCGTCCGCCTGCGGCGCCGCCCATTCGAGCACCCGCTCGTAGATCTTGCGGGCAACCGAAATGTTCGCCTGCAAGAACGCACCGGCGCTACTCTTCAGCTTCAAGAAGCCGACCCGCTCCACCAGATCGAGATCGCCGTCGAGCCGTACAAACGTCGGGCCGAGGATCACGTTACCCGGATCCGGGTTGACGTTCTGCACCACACTGGCCACGCCGTGAATGCGGCGCAGCGCGCGTTTCAGTCCCGCTCCATCGGGCAGCGCGCGCTCGCGCGTCACCAAGATCACTTGCGCGCGCTTGGTCCAGGTGCTGACGCGTACGATCACGTAACGCAGCAGCCCGCGCTGCGTCCGTTCGTCGTAGATCGACAGCGCGCGCCGCTCGATCTCCGCCGCGACTCGCGCGAGCACCTCGGTGACGAGCGGATGGTGCACCGGGCAACGGCGAATGTCGACGACCTCGTGCGAGCCGGGGCGGTAGATCCCGATCAGCAAGCCCTGCTGACCCGCGCGCACCACCAGCTTGGCCTGATTGCGATAGCCGAACGCCTTGGGCGAGCCGACGACTTCGGGCACATCGATCGCGCACAGCGTGGCATGCGACGCGAGCGCAGCGCGTACGGTTTCACGCTTGCGCTCCAGTTGGACACCGTACGGGTTGCCGATCAGCGTGCAGCCGACACAGTCTGGAAAGTGCGGGCACGGTTTCTCCAGACGCATAGCAGGGTAGGTAACCACAGATGGCCGCCAATGAACACCTAGACCCTCAGGCCGCTGATCGCTACGGAATTGGCGAAACCACATGAAGCGACAGAATCACGGCCGGTCACCCAGCTTGCGACGTGCGGGCTGAGGTCTGCGCTAGACAGGCACCGTCACACGGCACGCGACGTGCTTTTCAAGCTGTCGTCGGAAACGCACATGCAGGGCGGCATCACATTGAACTTTCGCAATGCTCGTCGACAGGCGGGCTTCTCACTGATTGAACTGATGGTGGTCGTCGCCATTGTCGGCATTCTCGCCAAGATGAGCGTGCTCAGCTACAGCGTCATGCGCCAGCGCGCGTTCGACCGCGCGGCGCTGAGCGATGTGCTGAATGCCGGTAAAGCGCTCGAAGGATTGGACAGCAAGGCCACGTTCAGCACCACCGTCATCGGTCCCGCCAACATTCCGAACCTGCCGGGTCCGCGCGTCTCGGCGGGCACCACGCTCACGGTCACGCGCCAACTGACCAAGAACGCTTACGTCGTGACCGCGAAGGGCTCGAACAAACGTGGGACGCTGACGTTCACCTTCCAAAACAACCGGCTCACGGCGAGCAGTGGCAAGCTGTGAGGAGCGCCCTCGATGGCCTCTGAACCCACACGCAACTTCGGGAACGTCGCCCTGCAACTGGCCGACGAGATCCGCAAGGATCTGAAGCGGCCGGTCGAGCAAGGCCCAGCCACCAAGAGTACTCGCCAGCTCTATTGGCTGGTCGGTTCAATTGTCGCGCTCGCCGTCGCCGCCGTTGAAATCAGCGTCGTGATGGAGTCCGACGCCGACATCGAGTCCACCCCAGCCGCGGCGCTCGCAGTGTACCAGACTCCGTGCGCGTTGCGGATGGCGGCCATCACCGACGCCATCACCGCGTACGCCACCGCGATGGGCCAACTGCCGCCCGACCTCAATTCGCTTCGGCCCGCGTATCTCACCGTTGCGCCGGTCGATCCCGACACCGGTCAGCCGTACCACTACGAGCGGGTCGGCGACGGGGTCGCACTCTCCTGCCCCAATCCCGCGCACTACACGCAAGGTCCTCCAGGCCCGGGTTGATCAGCCTCTCGCATCACCCGGCCGCCACAGCGCGAAGCCGGCCAGTTCGAAATCGTGATCGAAGCCCATCGCGGTCGTGCAACGCATCGCACGCATCACGGCGAAACTGACGGCGTCGGTGTAGCTGATGCGCTGATCAGGGAACTGCGCGAGCCACTTGCGCGCGGCGGCATGGTGCGCCGCGGTTGTAAACTCGATCGTCAACAGCGGACTGGCCTCAATGCGATCAAGCACGTGCAACGCCGGCTGAATGCCGACGTGGAAGAGGATGAATCGCTGCACCTCGGCGAGGATCAGGTTGGTCGTCACCAGCCGGATACGGTGGCGGATCGCATCGCGGAACATCTGCTCGGCACTCGCGTGATACTGATCCTTGGCGCGGACCAGCGCGATCCAGGCCCCGCTATCGACGAGGACGCGTGCGGGGGCGGCGACGCTTGGGGTAGATGGGCGCACGTTCAGCCACAAAGGTGTTTTGGAGATAGTGATCAAATTTTTCGCTGGCGTCCGCTGGCAGGTCATCGATGATCATGCCGCTCATCTCGAGGAGCGGGTCGATTTTCTTGGTTCCAGATCGGGTCAGCGCGCGGATCGCCGCACGAATCGCTTGCGACTTGGTCCATTGACGTTCGCGCGCCCATGCCTCCAGCTGCTTGAGGTCGGTTTCGTCAACATAGACTTGCAACGGCTTCATGATGAAGAACCATAGCGTATCATGATCGCCCGCTCAACCCCCGAACCCCTTGACGCTCCCGAGCAGGCCACGTAGGGAATCCGCGCTGCCCATGTCGCTCCTCACCGCGCACAAGATACTGATCGCCAGCGCCGTTGCGCTCTTCGTGTTCTACGCGCTGTGGGAGATGCGCCACTACGCGAGCGACAGTGACGTGTGGGCGTTGGCCCGCGCGAGTGCGGCGGCAGCGGGTGCAACTGGGTTCGCCGTGTATCTCCGCGCGGTGATCCGGCGCGGGACGTTGTAAGAAGGGATCCACCGTCAGCGGCAGGCTGATCGTTTACTCACTGCCCGCCAAGAACCGCTTGCGAAGTAACGTCGGCACCACCACCAGCGCGACCAACAGCGCGATCGCCCCGGCGAAGTCGAGCGAGCGGGCGTTGAGAATGCGGCTGCCGAAGAAACTGTAGGCAAAGGCACGCGGCGTCAAGCCAGCGATCACCGCGAGCGTGAACTCGCCCACACCAATGCGCGACAAGCCGGCCCCGTAGTTGATCGCGGTGATCGGCACGATCGGAATCAAGTTGAGGATGAAGACGAGTCCAGGACCCCAGCGCTCCTCGTGCAATTGCGGAAAACGGTCTTGGATGCGCGCTTGCACGAACTCGCGCCCGAGCGTGCGCGCCAGCGCAAAGGTCAATACCCCGCCGAGCGTGCCACCGATCACCGAGTAGAGCGTTCCCCACAACGAACCGAAGGCGAGTCCGCCACCGACAAACAGCAGGATGGTCGGGAAGAACAGCAGCGGCCGCAGGGACCACGCGCCGATGAAGATCAGCGGTGCCAGCGGGCCCCAACTGGCCACCGCAGCGCGCACCGCTTCCGGCGTAAGCGGCATGCCGTGACGCGCGCGCCACAGCGCGAACCCGCCCGTGGCGGCCACGAGGCCGAGAAATAGCGCGAAGCGAACGCTGGCGGGCATGCGCGAAGGACCGGGCATCGTTCATCAGTAACGGTGCCCGGCCGCGGAGGCAAGCGATCCGTTGAGCGATCACTTGAGCACG
Source organism: Deltaproteobacteria bacterium (assembly GCA_016178705.1). NCBI lineage: Bacteria > Pseudomonadati > Myxococcota > Myxococcia > Deltaproteobacteria bacterium. Next base: position 33,431 of record JACOST010000023.1, read on the forward strand.
CCGGACATCGCCTCGCGTTCGGAGCGCAATTTACTCCCCGCAGGACGGAGAGTAGGATCGCGAGCAAGTCGAAATCGTTGAGTCGCGGATCGCGAAAAGATCATGGAATGAACGCTCCAGTTGAAATCATCGGCACGTACATCTCGCCCTATGTTCGCAAGGTTCTCGTGTGTCTCGACCTCAAGGGCATCGCCTACCAGATCGACCCGATTATCCCGTTCATGGGAGACCAGCGGTTCTCGCAACTGAGCCCGGTGCGCCGCATTCCCGTGTTGCGCGACGACCGCGTGGTGCTCGCCGACTCGTCGGTGATCTGCCAGTACTTGGAGGATCGCTATCCCCGGCCAGCGCTCTATCCGGCCGACATCGCCGATCGCGCGCGGGCGCGGTGGTTCGAAGAGTTCGCCGACACCCGCATGGGCGAGGTCTTCATCTGGCGACTGTTCAACCAGGTCGCAATCAACCCCTTCATATGGGGCGAGAAGACCGACAAGGAGGCGCTCCAGAAGACGCTGACTGATGAGATCCCGCGCGTGCTCGACTACCTCGAAGCGGAACTGCCGCGCGACGGCTTTCTGTTCGGCAGCGTCTCGATCGCCGACATCAGCATTGCCGTGTTCTTCCGCAACGCCGCCTTTGCCCACTTTTCTGTCGATCCCACTCGCTGGCCGACTACCGCGGCGTTCGTGGAGCGCGTCTTGCGTCTTGATAGTTTCGCTAAACTCAAGCCACTCGAAGACCGGATGATGCGGACGCCGGTCGCGCAACACCGCGCCGTGCTGGCCGAGATGGGCGCGCCATTGACGGCCGAGACCTGCGGCACCACGACCCCGCGCCGCGGCGTGATGCGGGTCTGAAGATCACTCTCGACACGAGTGCGACCTTGCCGGTCAATGGGTATGCACTCACCGGCGACTTAGACGTGGCCCGACTCTTCCCACTCGTGGTAGCGGCGGGCGACCTCGCGCGTCTTCTCGCTCAGACGAATCAGCAGATCGCCGTTGCGATGCAAGATGAACCACGCACTAGCCGCGGCCCCGAAAACAAATCCCATCCAGAACATGATTGCCTCCTCTCGCAGTTCTAGTTCGACGACTCACGAGTCACGAATCACGCGTCATGACTCACGCCCTCAGCCAGCGGCGATACCCGCACCATTGGGCATGACCATCGGCAACAGCACGCGCCGGCGGCTGCGCTTCAATTCGTCGAGCTGCGCGCGCGCGGCGCGGTCGGCCTGATCGCTGCGGATCGCTTCGAGGCGTGCATCGAGGGTCGCGTCACCGGTTTCGTGACTCGTGGCCACGGCGGTCACGCTGCGTTCAATGTATTCCCGCACCGACTCGAGCGCCTGAATGTCGGCGTCTGGCGTCAGGCCGGCGATGCCGTTGATCGCGCGTTGCAGGCGCAGACGCGCCTGCGCGTTGGCGAGCCGCGCCAGCATGCGGGCCTTCTCCTCGCGCAGGCGCTGGATGTCGCTCTGGAACGCAATGAGATTGCGCTTGGCGCCCTCGGCTTCGTTGGTCAACTCCGTCAACTCGCCGGTGACACGCTCGATGTCGGCGGTCAGACGATCCTTGCGCCCGATGAGAAACAGCGCCGCCGGATCATCATTGCGATCGACCGCGAGCGCGATCTGCTCCTGCGTCGTGACCAGTTCGCGGGTCGCGTCGTCGAGCTGTTTGCCGAGCTTGTTGCGCAAGTAGAGGATGCTGGCGGCAGCCTCGCGGAGCTTGGCATACTGCGTCACGCGCTCGCCGATGGCGGCTTCGTACACCGCGGCGGGGTTGCGGCGCTCGCGCGTGCCCATCCACTCGCGCAGTGTGCCGGTGATCAGGTTCGTCAAGCGGGCAAAGAATCGCATGGGGATCTCCTTTGTGCGTCAGGCCGCGGCGTCGCCGTCGTCAGACACGGTGATACCGAGCTCGCGCATTTTCTGTTGCAGGTTCTGGCGGTACATGCCGACCTCTTCGGCGGCTTTGGTGATGTTGCCACCGTGACGAGCGAGCGCGCTGGTGAGAAAGCCGCGCTCGAATTCTTCGACGATCTGTTGCTTGGCGTCCTTGAAATTGGCCGGCAGCGCGGCGGTCGCACGGCCATCGGCGGGGCGCGCTGTGGCCACACCGCCCAACAGATCGGCCGCCGTGATCTCGTCGCCCACGGCTAGCAGCAGCGCTTGCTCGACCACACTTTTCAACTCGCGCACATTGCCCTTCCACGGATGCGTCATGCAGGCGCGCAACGCGTCATCGGCCAACGGCTTCACCGGTCGATTGAACCGTTGCGCGGCGTCGGTGAGGAAGCGTTGGATCAGCAGGGGAATGTCTTCGCGGCGCTCGGCCAGTGGTGGGATCACCAGCTCGACGACCTTGAGGCGATAGTAAAGGTCCTCGCGGAAGCGACCTTGCCGAACGAGCGCCTCGAGGTCGTGATTGGTCGCCGCGATCAGGCGTACGTCCACCTTGATCGGCGTGTTGCCGCCGACGCGTTCGACTTCCTTCTCTTGAATCGCTCGCAACAGCTTGGCTTGGGTTTCGAGCGGCATGTCGCCGACTTCATCGAGGAAGAGCGTGCCGCCGTCGGCGGCCTCGAACTTGCCCTCACGTTGCGCGATCGCGCCGGTGAACGCGCCCTTCTCGTGACCGAACAGTTCGCTCTCCACCAATTCGCGGCTGAAGGCGGCGCAATTCACTTTGACCAGCGCCTTGGTGCGGCGCGGACTGTGGTAGTGGAGCGCATTGGCGACCAGCTCTTTGCCGGTGCCGCTGTCGCCGCGGATCAACACGGTGACATCCGTATCGGCCACCCGCCGCACGGTCTCGAACACGCGCTGCATCGCCGGGCTTTTGCCGATGATCTGGTCGAAGCTGTAGCTGTCCTGCACCTGCGCCAACAGACGTCGGTGCTCGCGGCGGAGCACGGTGTTCTCCATCACTTTGCCCACCAGCACGCGCATCTCGTCGTTGTCGAACGGCTTGGGGATGTAGTCCGCCGCACCGGTCTTCATCGCCTCGACCGCGATTTTCTCCGAGCCGTAGGCGGTGATCATCACCACGGCGAGATCGGGATCGAAGGCGCGGGCGCGGGCGAGTACCCCGAGACCGTCCATCCCGCTCATGCTGAGGTCAGTGATGACGAGATGGAAGTCGCCGCCCTCGATCTTGCGCACCGCCTCTTCGCCACTGCTGGCGGTGTCGACGCTGTAGCCTTCCTTGCTGAGCAACCCGCGCAGTGCCAACTGCATCGCGCGCTCATCGTCCACGACTAGGATACGACCCTTCATGTTCTGACTCTTCACGGCGTCGGCAAGGTGACGCGAAACTCGGTACCGCGCCCTTCCGCGCTGTCGACGCTGATCTGACCTTGATGGGAATCGACGATCTTCTTGGCGATCGCCATCCCCAGACCGGTACCCTTCTCTTTGGTGGTGAAGAACGGATTGAAGATCTTCGCAACCTTGGCTTCGGGAATGCCGCAGCCGTTGTCGTGCACGCGCACGGTGGCGGTCTTGGGCGTGCCGTTTTCGATGAACAGATCGATGCGGCGCGTCTCGGGCACGGCGGCCAACGAGTCGATGGCGTTGTCGATGATGTTGCCAAACACCTGTTGCAGCTTCTCGGCATCGGCCCACACGCTCGGACCGGCGATGTAGTTGCGCGCGACCTGCACCTTGGCCGCGTCGAGCTTGCTCTTGAGTTGCGTCAGCGCGGCATCGACCACGCCGGCGAGGTTGACGTGGGCGAAGGTGTACTCTTCTTCCTTCGCGTATTTGAGCAAGTGCGACACGCGGCGTTCAACGCGATCGAGCTCATCGATTGCGACCTTGGCATACTCGACGTTTTCCACCGAGTGAGGGTCCTCCCCCATCTGCTGCACCAGACTTTTGGCGGCCGCAATCGGATTGCGGATCTCGTGCGCGATGGTGGCCGACAGCTCTTCGATCGACGCCTGCTTCTCGGTGGTCATCGCCTGCTTCTCGCGGCGCACCTCGCGCTCGACCACCGGATCGAAGTAGTGCTCGCGGACGAAGTGCGAACCGAACACCGCCATGTAGTGCGAAAACAGTCCGATCCCCCAACCCATCGCCGGCCACAGGAACCACGGGTAGGAGGTAGTCATGAGATTGATGAAAGCGAGCAGCGCGATGACCGCGAGGTACCACATCAGGTGCGCGTAGAAACCGGCCACCGCGGCAGCCCGCCGGCGCGCGCGCCGCAGCGCCTCCTGCTCGGGATCGCGCTTGGGTGGTACGAAGTGGCCGCGCTTCCATTCGCGCGCGGCGTCGCGCCAGCGGTGCCGCTCTTCGTCGGCGAGTTGCTGCCACCGTCGCCGTTCTTCCCTCATGCGCTCGCGCCACAGCTCGCGTTCGGATTTCCAGTCGTGCGTCGCATCGCGCGCGGTCACGTCGATCGCGGTGTGCCGCCCGAAACGCGACCGCGTGCGCAGACGCCGATGTTGCCGCTTGAAGTGCATGAACAGCAGCACGGCGATGATAAGACCAATGAACGGCATGGAGCGAAAGCCTCGTTAGCGTGCGACTCCAAACGCGGGCGGTTGGACCATCGCAAGCCGGCGACGGGGCGCTGCAGTGGGACGCGCCCCGACCAACGCCAGAGCGGAACCGATGGCGAACACGACGGCAACCAGGCCGAGTAGTACGGGCGCGACCGATGCGTCGTACATGCCCTGCGGCAACGCTGCGTTCATGGCGATCATGTTGAACAGATCCATTCGTGCCTCCTCTTGTTTAGGGGAGAAGGCAAGTCGGATGCCAATTGTACTCGAAACCAGGCAATCGCGGGAAGGGCGGAAAAGGGCCAGGAAAATCAAGGCGCAGCCGCCGTGGAATGCTACCGGTCCCATCCAAATCGATGGCCGCGCGCATGAGCGGTGCTGCATCGCCGCGCTCGCAGTGCAGCCCGGCCACTGCGGAGGCTTACATATGATACCCACCGTTCGGGCTGATCACTTGCCCCACGGTGTAGCTGGAGTCGGCGGAAGCGAGATAGAGCGCAACGGCTGCGATCTCGGCCGGCGTGCCGAGGCGTCCGATGGGGGTTTGCATGATCGCCATCTGCCGCATGGTCGCGTCCATCACATCGAGCAGCGGCGTGTCGACGTAGCCCGGCGCGATCGCGTTGACGTAGATGCCGCGGCCGATCACCTCACGCGCGATTGACTTGGTCAGCGCGATGATGCCGCCCTTCGCCGCCGAGTAGTCCGGCGAGCCGGCCAGCCCGGTCGTGCCGGCCACTGAGGCCATGTTGATGATCTTTCCCGCGCCCTTGGGCTCCATCACCTTGAGCGCTTCGCGCGTGCAATAGAATGTGCCGTCAAGGTGGATCGACAGCGTGCGCCGCCACTGCGAATCGGACATCAGGCGGGTCGCTCCCGCCGAGGTCGTGGCTTTGCCCGTAGTCATCATTTCCTGTACCGCGGTGTTGAAGTTGGCTTTCACTTCGTCACTCATGATGGCTACACCGGCATTGTTGACGAGAATGTCGATGGTCCCGAGTTCGTCGACCAGGTGCTCGAACATTGCCGCCACTTCGACGCTGTCGGAAACATCGGCGATGTATGCGCGGGCCTTGCCGCCGGTGGCCTCGATCTCCTTCACCACTTTCGCCGCGTTCAGCTTGTCGACGTCATTGATCGCGATGGAGGCGCCCTCAGCCGCGAAGGTCAGTGCGATCTCGCGCCCCAAACCACTCCCCGCGCCGGTGATCAGCGCCACTCGTCCCGCCAACTTCATACTGCCTGTCTCCTTCCCGCTGCCATGCCGCTCTGTCTATAATGGCGCATGAGCGTAGAGAAGAGGCGCAAGATTGTCCACGTCGTCAGCCATGGCCCGCACTGCCTCGATGGGGTTGCAGCTGCGGTAGCCGTCGCCCGCTTTCATCGAGACGCAACGGTGATCCCGTGCTTCGCGAGCAATCAGAAGATCGACGAAACAATTCTCGAGCTGCGCTGCGAGCCCGCGGAGTCTGACCATGAGATCTGGATCACCGACATCTCGTGGACTACGCGCGAGGCCGATGCGCACCTGCGCCACTTGGCCGAGCGCGGAGTGAAGGTCTACTGGATCGATCACCATCGCACCGCGATCGAACGCGTCGCCGCCGGCGGCGTCAACGTCCCGTTCGCCGACTCCGTCGTGCGTGATGACTACGCCGCATCGCGCCTCACCTACGAGTACCTGTCCGCGCAGCAAGCAGCGCGCGGGGTACGCGACGCCGCCTTCGACGACCTCGCCCCGGTGATCGCGATGGCCGACGACAACGATCGCTGGCTGCATCAAGTGCCGGGGTCGCGCGAGTTGGCGCTGACGGTGCGGGCGATGGGCGGCCTGCCGGCGTACGAAGATCTGCTCACGATCGATCGCGCCGTGACCTATACGCCGCGCATGCGCGACGCCGCGACCCGGCTGACGGCGGAACTCACGCACAGCTTTGCCGTCGCCGACGCGAGCCGCGTCGCGCAACCAATCACCGGGCGCGACGTGACCCTGGTTGCGGCCGTGTGCGATGGCTACCCGAGCGAGATCGCCGACAAGTGGGGAAAGCAGGCGTCGCGCACGGTGTTCGCGCTATTCGATGCGAAGAGCCTCTCCGTCAGCTTACGGCGTTCACCAGACTGCGATGTCGACCTTTCGCATCTGGCCCGCGCCTTCGGCGGTGGTGGGCACGCCGCGGCCGCCGGGTGCGAACTGCCGGACCTGCGCCGTCACTTGGCGGGCGAGCTGACGCGCCAGCTCGCCGCCGCACTCACCGAGGGCCGCGATCGCTAGCGCGGTACGGTGCGCGGTCATCGTACTTTTTTGCCTCGTCGTTGACGAAACTGAACGTTGGTATGGCATCCCCCCACGCGGTTGCGGGGTGAGAAGGGAGCGGTCCGGCATTGCGGCACCTGGCATCGCCATTGCTCACCCCTTCCGTCCGAGTGACGAAAGGGGTTAGTGCATGATTCGAATCAAACCATTGCGGCCGGAGACTGAGGGGCGGACGTTGATGTCGGAGGAGCTGCTGATGATCGCGGTGCTCGAACAAGCCCTAGCCGATCTAGACAACCACTGCCCGGCGGTACGGGCAGACGCCGAAGCGTATTTCTTCAACTACAGCCCAGAGTCGAGCGCGTTCAGTTTTGAAGCCGTGTGTAGTCAGTTCGCCCTCTCGCAATCCGCCATCCGGCGCGAGATCCGGCGTAAGGATCGCAGCCCGCGCCGCGGGCTTTCAGCGCTCGTCAACAAGGCAGCGTAACCGCACACCACCTCAGCTCAACAACGCGGGCACATCGGCCACACCGGATACGATCGCGTCCGGTGCCTCCACCGCCAGGATGGCCGCCGGGCTCGCGCCACTGAGGACGCCGATAGTCGCTACCCCGGCAGCTTTCCCGGCTTGAATGTCGATCGGCGAGTCGCCGACGTAGACCGCTTCGTGTGGCGCCATCCCGAGTCGTGCCAAACATTGCACAATCACGTCCGGCGCCGGCTTACGCGCGACGACATCCTCGCGCCCGACCACTGACGCAAACAGCTCACGCACTCCCCAGCGAGCCAGAAATTGGATATCGCGGCCTGACGAGGTGGCGATGCCGAGCATTAGGCCCGCAGAGTGCAGCGACCGCACCGCCGCGAGGACGCCGGATATCGGCTGGGTCTCCTCATAGTAGCGGCGCAACCAGTACCGGCCGCGCTCGGCGAATACGGCGGCCACGCGATCACGCGGAATGGAAGCTGGTACGAGATGCGTCGTCGTCGATCGTCCAGTCCGCATCAAATCGTAGACTACCTCACGTTCCGGTTGTGGTAGCTGGAGATCCGCCGCCACGTCGCAAGCAAAGCCGTAGAACAACTCCACCGAGTCGGCCAGCGTGCCGTCGAGGTCGAAGATGACGGCGCGAACCTTCATGCCGCCACTGCGCGCGCCCATGCGGTGCGTACGTGCGCTTCGAGGTCGCCGAGCGAATCATCGTTCTCGATCACGACGTCGGCGTGCTGCCGGCGTTCGCCATCGCTGAGCTGGGCAGCGATGCGCGCCTCGATGTGCGCGGCCTGCATGCCGCGATCGGCCTGCAGACGAGTCAAAACCGAGTGGCGGCTCGCCACGACAAGCCACACTTCGTCGACGAGATCGAGCCAATTGGCCTCGATGAGAACAGCCGCCTCGACCACGATAGGCTGACGAAATCCGGCGGTGCGGCGCGCCGCGATACGGCGCTCAACTTCGCGGTGGATCAAAGGATGGACGATGGCCGTCAAGCGCTTGAGCGCGGTCGGATCGCCAAACACCACGGCGCCGAGCCGCTTGCGATCGATCGACCCGTCTGCCGCGACAATATCGCGCCCAAACGCGTCCACCACTTGCTGCCAGCCGTCGGACCCCGGCCGGTACACTTCGTGCCCAACGATATCGGCATCGATGACCTCGGCGCCGAGTTGAGCGAGCAACTTCGCCACCGTGCTCTTGCCCGAGCCGATGCCCCCGGTTAGTCCGATTATGAGCATTTCGCGTGCTTAGCCGACGCCCCCGGTGACTTCCAATTTAAGTCAGGGAAGCGACGCGGTTGCCCTGCCGAAGCCGGCCGCTTCGGCGGCGCCAGTGCTCAGCCTACCGCGCGCAGCGGGGCTTCACTGGTGGCCGCGATTGGGGTCTGAAGTGCAGCCTGGCCGGCCGCGCTTCCCACCCGCTGCCGCCAGAGTTTCACCCCGCGGCGCAGATACTCGGGATTGATCTCCAGGATCTCGCAAATGTTCTCGTAAGAAAAATACCACGCGCGGTCCTCGTTGCAGATCCAGTCGCTCGCATCGGAGAACATCTGCTGCCCCTGCCCATCTTTGGCAAAGGCATACTTCTGGAAGCAATCGAGCGCGTCCTGAAGCACCGCCAACATCAACCGCTTTTCCCCCGAAACTCCGGAACCGCCGCGAAAGGCGGCATAGAACTGGGCGGGCAGTAACGCGTCGGGCTCGAAGAGACCAAACGAGCGGTCATTCATGGTGTGCCTCTCCTTCGGTGAAACAGGCTACGGACGCTGAAAATGCCGCACCGCGCGCCATTAGCCAAATGAAAAAATCTGTCCACCGTGGTGATAGCCGCTTATCTCCGTCGCGCCGAAGCCGGCCAAGGTCATCAGATGATACACAACTCCCTCCCCCGGTCAGATTCTGACCGGAGCAGGGAGTTATGTCCATCGCGTGGCCCGGCCATGCGCCGGGACCAAGCTATTTCTTCGCGCCGAGGACGGCTTCCTTGAGCGGCTTGGCAACCGAGAAGCGGACCTTCTTGCGGGCCGGAATCTTGATCGCTTCGCCAGTTTGCGGGTTGCGGCCCATACGGGCCTTGGTCTGTACCTTCTTGAAAGTTCCCAGACCAGGGATCTTGACCGGATCACCCTTCTTGAGTGAGCCGACGATGATCTTCACCAATCCATCCAACACCGAGTCGGCTTGCTTCTTCGCCAAGTCCGCCGATTCGGCTATCTTCTGCACCAATTGTGACTTCGTCATCAACCGTCCTCCCCTCTTTCAAACAAGTTGCTCAACGGCCACAGAACCGTTGAAAATCGCGCTATAAGTGCAACGAGTGACCCTAAGATGTCAAGCAAAATCTTGCCGCGACGGGTCGGTGAATTGCCGCTCACCAACCGCGCTGGCCGGCGTCCGCGTCGGCCGAATCAGCAGGCGGCGGAAGGGTTGCGCCCCCACACTCTCCGATGCCAAGCCGTAGGCCTCGACGAGTTGATGCTGCAGGCGGCGCACGTAGGCATTCTGCGGTCCCAACTCCACGGGCCGGCGCTCCGCAATGGCGCAGGCGATCGCATCTTCGGCCTCGCGCAGTGCAGCCTGCTGATCGGGATCGAGTTCTTCGTTCTTGATCTCGAGGTGCTCGCGTAAGAAATCCATCAACTTGCCCACCGTATTGGCGTTCACCGCATGAACCGGCACGTTGTGCGTCATCAACTCGCGCAGCTTCTTCGGATGCTTGCGCGACAAGGCGCGGAGCGTCAGCACGAGATCAGCGTCACGCGGATGGCTGCAGACCGTGGCCGCGGCATCCAACTCATGGATGGCGCGCTCCAACCGGTCGCGGCTGATCGCGTACGGAAAGATCCGGACGGGCCGGCGCGATGAACCCGTCTCTTCAACGTTCCGCCGCATCGGAGTGGGTGACTCGACTCGTGGCGCTTCGCGATCGAAGCCGCCGTCCGGCCGGCGCAGCCGCAGCTCCGGTTGCGCGCGCGCCTGCCGCAGCAAGGCATCCACGACTTTGGCGACGTCCGAATGGACCGCGAAGCGTTCCTGGCTGTGAATCTCGATCAGCATGTCGAAGGTCGGCGGCGCCTTGCGTTCGAGCACCGTCTTCTGCGTGCGACGCCGGCGCGCCTCATCATCACCCAATGTGACCGACTGAATACCCCCGATCAGATCGGCCAGCGTCGGATTGGTGATCAAGTTCTCCAGCGTATTGCCATGCGCCGTCGCGATCAGCTGCACGCCGCGTTCGGCAATCGTGCGGGCGGCGAGCGCTTCCGCTTCGGTACCGATCTCGTCGATGACGACGACTTCGGGCATGTGATTCTCCACCGCCTCGATCATCACCGCGTGCTGCAGGTCCGGCGTCGGTACCTGCATGCGACGCGCCCGGCCGATGCCCGGGTGCGGGATATCGCCATCGCCGGCGATCTCGTTGGAGGTGTCGACGATCACTACGCGCCGCCCCAGATCATCGGCAAGCACGCGCGCCGCTTCGCGCAACAGCGTCGTCTTCCCCACGCCCGGCCGGCCGAGGATCAACACGCTCTTGCCCGCTTCGATCACGTCACGCACGATCTCCACCGTGCCATACACCGCACGCCCCACCCGGCAGGTCAGCCCGATGATCTCGCCGAAGCGATTGCGCAGCGCCGAAATGCGGTGCAGCGTCCGCTCGATCCCGGCGCGGTTGTCCTTGGTGAAGGCGCCGATGCGCGCGACCATGTAGTCGAGGTCCTCGCGCGTGACCTGTCCTTGATTCAACGGCATCACACCGCTGGGAAAGCGCGCTTCCGGCGGCCGGCCGAGGTCGAGGACGATCTCGATCAGCGTATCGAGCACCGGGGCGGCTTCGAGTTGCTGTCGCACGCGTGGCGGGAGCACCGCCAGCAACAGGTCCAGGTTATCGGTGATTTCAATGCGCGACTCGGCCATGTAACCTCACCTCGAAGGGAGCGCACCACACGCGCGACGGTCGCTATGCATATTCGGCCACCGGCTCCGGCGGCCGCTGCGACGCGGCCCGCGTCAGCTGCGCGAACAAACTCGACTCCCGTTTGAAGAATCCGTCGGTGTGCAACGAAACCGAAAGGTGCAGCAGCTCGTAGTCGAGATGATGGCAAATCTCGTGCAACAAGGTCCGCAGGAACGTCTTGAACGCGACCACTTGGCCGCGCTTGGCGGTGATCATCCAGACTTCGATCTTGTCCTGCCGCAGCCCCGGACTGTACAGCCCGTGCAATTCGCCCCGGGTATCGGACGGACGCGTTCCGCGCACCAACACGCGCACCACCGGCACGCGCAGCGCGCCGCAAATCTCGTCGCTGATCGCTTGTGCCAGCCGCTCGATCGCTGGCTGCTCGCCCGATTCGAGCGCGCCGATTAACAGTGTGGTCGCGCGCGCAAGGCGCGGGCTAACCCGCACCGGGACGGCCGGAATCGTATTGCTCCGGTCGTAGACCTTCTGCTGACTGCGTGGCAGACGATGGCGAAAGTTCGGCATGGCCCCACCCCAACCTCACCCAGACTCACAGCGCGGTGGCGCTCCGTCCACAGTGTATCGAAGGGATGAACGGGAAAGTCAACACAGAAGTGTGCCGTCCGCGAAGAGACGCGGGCGCAACTTCGGCACCACCCTCGCGTTCAACACCCCGTCATCGGAGAATTCCATGTCGAAGATTGTTCGTGCGGTCGCACTCGTCTTGGCAATCGGCGCAGTGACGCTCACCTTGACGACTACCAGCGCCGCCGCCTGGTGGTCTGTGCCGCGCAACTACTATCGCCACCATCCACACCATCGCTATCCCTGCTGTTCGCGCATTGTCGGCAATCCCCGCTGGGACGGCGAACCGTGCCGATTTCACCAATGGGGCGGCGAGTGGACTCCGCCCCGGCCCCGCTAGATGGGTCGACGATCAGACGGAAATCTCTTGCTCAAAGCTTCGAGTCGCCGCGCTTGCCCAGATTGCGAAACACGGGAGTCTGTTGTGCGGCCGCAAGCTGCGCACCACTCGACGAAATTTCCGGCGTACTCGATTCGCTGCCGCCGCTGCACGCGCTGATCGCCAGCAGCAATCCGATCACAGCCAGCACCGAAGCAATCGCGCGCATGGGCAAAGTCTCTCAGATGCTACCGTCCGCTGCAACCGTTTCGTCGCCGAGTATTGGCGGTACCGCCCGCCATCAGTACCGCGGCACGGTCGGATCGACCGTCTGCGACCACGCGTCGATGCCGCCAGTGAGATTGACGACGCGGACGAACGCACGCTGCGCGAGAAGGCTCGCAACCTGCGCGCTGCGCACACCGTGGTGACACACCACCACGATCTCGGCGTCGGAGTCGATCTCGTGCAATCGCCCCGCGATCTCGCCCATCGGAATGTGGACCGCACCGACGAGGCGCGCGAGCGCCAACTCCTCGGCCTCGCGCACGTCGAGCACAATCAAGTCGTCACCACGATCGAGTCGCTGCTTGAGTTCGCGTGGTGTGATCTGTGACGGCATAGCCGTCCTATGCCTCGTCCAACCACGCCAGCGGATTCGCCGGTCCGTTGCCGTGACCAATAGCGAGACCACTGCGAATCGCGGCGGTGATGAAGCGCTTGGCGACATCGATCGCATCGTCGAGCGTACGGCCAAGCGCAAGATTGGCGGTGATCGCGGCGGAGAGTTGGCAACCGGTGCCGTGGGTGTGTCGGATGTCGACGCGCGGGGCGCGCAACTCGCGTACGGCTTTGCCGTCGTCGAAGACGTCGACGGATTCGTCGCCCATCAAATGGCCGCCCTTGAGTAGAACCGCACGGGCGCCGCGCTGAATCAACGTCCGCGCCGCGGCCCTCATCTCGGGTACGTTGGAGACTGGGAGGCCAGTAAGCGCCACGGCCTCGTGCGTATTCGGTGTCACCAACCGAGCGAGCGGAATCAACGTCGCCAGCAGCGCGTCGCGCGCGGACGGTTCCAACAGGGGTGCGCCGCTCTGCGCCACCATCACCGGATCGACGACGAGGTTGTCGATGCGCCAATCGCGCACGGCGGCAGCGACCACCTCGATGATCGCTGCATTCGCCAGCATGCCAGTCTTCACCGCATCGGCGCCGATGTCGCTCATCACCGCATCGATCTGCTGCCGCACGAACGCCGGCGCAACCGCCTCGATGCCGCTCACGCCGGTGGTGTTCTGCGCCGTCAGCGCGGTGACCGCGGTCATGCCGTAGACACGGAAGACGATGAACGTTTTGAGATCCGCTTGAATCCCCGCCCCGCCGCCGGAGTCCGACCCCGCGATGGTCAAGGCGCGCGCAGTCATTTCAAGTGATCGATCAGCAGCGTCCCGATGCCGAGAAACGACAGGAAGCCAAACACGTCGGTGAAGGTGGTGACGATGACGCCGGAACCGAGGGCCGGATCTTGCCGGACCGCCTTGAGCAGAATCGGAATCGCTGCACCCGACAGACCGGCGACGCCCATGTTGATCACCATCGCCAGGAACAGCACGAGGCCGAGAAACGGATTGCCGCGCCAGAGGAACGCGGCGACCGCGCTGACCAGTCCCGTTGCGGCGCCGATCGCGAAGCCAACCATGACCTCCTTCACCACCGCGCGCAGGCCGCTGGAGAACTCTATTTCGCCCAGCGCGATGCCGCGCGTGATCACGGTGAGCGCCTGCGTGCCGCCGTTGCCACCCATGCCGGCGACGATCGGCATGAACGTCGCCAGCGCGACGATCTGCGCAATCGAATGCTCGAACAACCCCACCACCCAGGCGGCGAGGAATGCCGTCGCCAGGTTGATCAGCATCCACGGCAGCCGCTTGCGGATGGACTGCGCGGCCGGACTGAAGACACGATCCTCCTCCGACAAGCCGGCCATCTGATACATGTCTTCCGTGGCCTCTTCGGTGATCACGTCGATGACATCGTCGACCGTAATCACACCGAGCATGCGGCCGTCGTCGTCGGTGACCGGAATCGCCAGCAAGTTGTAGCGCGCCACCAAGCGCGCGGCTTCTTCCTGATCCGCGCGCACGTTGACGCTCGCGGGATCGGGGATCATCAACTCGCCGCACAGCTTGTTCGGCGGCGCCGATACCAGGCGGCGGATCGGCACTACACCGCGCAGGCGGTTCTCGCCGTTGACGACGTAGAGGTACATGATGGCTTCGCTGTCGTCACCGGCGGCGCGCAAGCGATCGATGGCGGCCTGCGCGGCCATGGTCTCTTCGAGCGCCACGAAGCGCGTGGTCATCACGCGGCCTGCGCTCTCGGGCGGATACATTTCCGCTTTGCGCAACTCCGCCTGCTTGGGTTCGGGTAAGCGTGCCACCACCGCGGCGCGACGCTCTTCGGGTACCGCACCGATCAGTTCGAGCAAGTCGTCGATTTCGAGCCGGGCCATGACCTCGGCCAGGCGTTCGTCACTGAGCGATTCAATGACTTGCGGCAGCAACTCTGGCGGTAGCTCTTTGAGCGTGTTCGCGGCGCGCTGGCTGCTGAACAGTAGATCGACGACGGTGCGGATCTCGTCCGGTTCGAGCCCGCTGAGCAGGGGGGCGAGATCGGCGGGATGCAGGCGCGCAAGCAAGCGTTCAGCGCGGCCGGTGACACCACCGGCGAGCAACTTGCGTAAAATTCCGACTGTAACGTTTGCCGTCGCCATGAAGATCCCGTTCAGCGCGCCGGGACCTCCACGGAGGTCTAGGCGGGAAGAACCAATACCAAGTATCTACTGTGCGGCTCGGGCCGCGGGTCGCCTTCTATGCCCATCTCAAGTGCGAAATTTCTCTTAGCGTAGTTTCCGCCAAGGTGCCAGAGAAATCCGCGGACCAGCGGCTTCCGGCTAATGCCCGTGCGTGTAGACCAAATCGATGCCGACAAAAGCGGCCAGCAGCACGCCGAGCGCCAGCCACAGCACCAGCCGGCGCGTGCGCTCGGTCACTTCTCCAGTTCCTCGCGCACCGAGTAGAGCTTCTGGCGCGCTTCGCTGATGTACGCATCGAGGTTGCGGCGATGGTTGGCGAACAGTCCGCTAGGGCTGCCGTCGAACACGATGAAGGGCTTGAACGCGGCCGCCTGGCCGAGCGCGGTCGCCACTTCGTCGAACAAGGTGCGAATGATCGGCTTGGTCTCCTCGCCGTGACGATACTCGCGCTCGATCGCCCGCACGAGATGGAAGATCACATGCGCCACGCCTTGGGCATGGTAAAAGTCGTCGTCGGTGCGCCACACGCTCTCGGGGCTGCGGTACAAGGCCGCATGCGCATCGCCGAGCAAATCCGTCCACGCCTGAATGAGGCGAATCAGTTCCATGTTGCGCTGATTGATCGGCTTCGATCGCGGCGGCTTCGCCCGCAAACCGTCGACATAGGCGCGCAGCCGCTGCACGGCTTCGGCGTACTTGCTTTCGGCCGACGGGAGCCAGAGTTTGAACGCGTCGTTGCGCAATGCCGTGTCCGCAGCCACCAAGTTGTCATCGTACGGATCGCTCGACACTTTGGTGAGATGGTCTTTGAGCACGCGCACGCTCTCGCGCAGCGCTTGCAGGATGCCGAGCTGGCGATTGGCGTTGTTGTCGGCCCACAGGCTGGGGCCCCAAAGGATGAAGTCGTTCGGCCGCCAGCCGGTGACGCCGTGCAGCTCGTGATCCATGATCTCGGCGACGGTGGTGGCAAACGCCTCGCCACCAACCAGCGGCTCGCTGTCCGGAAAGCGCGCCGCCAAATCGAACGGCAGCTGATTGTGGCGCTTCTGTCCGAAGTGCAGCACCAGCGGTCCGGCCGCAATCGCGAGCACCACGATGATCGCAATGATCACGCCGAACGGAAAGCCACGGCGCGGAGGCGGAAGCAGTGTCCCGTTGTCAGCCATGCCGTGTGGCTAGCACGAGCGCAACGGCGAGTGAACCGCCAAGCGCTTTCGGCTGTCAACTTCCTATCTCTCATTGTAAGGACAACGCATGCCGGAGGCGGCGGTGCTTACGATCTCAGACGCCCTGGTGCGCTACGGCGAGACCGTCGCGGTTGACGGCGTCTCGCTCGCGATTGGCGCCGGCACGATCCACGCGCTGATCGGCGAGAACGGCGCGGGCAAGTCGACCCTGCTGCGGGCGATCGCCGGCGTGACGCCGCTCGATCGCGGCACGATTGCGTCGCCGCGGCCGCTGCGCATCGAGTGGGTGCCGCAAGAGTTGGCGCTGGCACTCGATCTGACCGTTAGTGAGACGATCTTCCTCGGTCGCGAGTTGCGGAACGCAACACGTCTGCTGCGTCGCACGGCGATGCAGCGCAAGGCGCGCGCGGCGCTTGCCCAGATCGGCTGCACTGCGTCGGCGACCACACGCGTCGGCGAGCTGAGTGCACCGGTGCGTAAGCAGGTGCAACTGGCGCGCGCCTTCGCAGTACCCGCCGACGTGTTGCTGCTCGACGAGCCGACCGCCGTGCTCGGCCGCGCGGAATCCGATCTGCTGTTCGCTGCGATTCGTCGGGCGCGCGACGCCGGCACCGCGATCGTCTACGTGTCGCATCAGATCGACGAGGTGTTGGCGATCTCCAACACCGTCACTGTCCTCCGCGATGGCCAGCATGTGTCGACCGATCCGGTCGCAGCCATCGACGCGGCGACGATCGTGACGCGGATGGTGGGACGGCCACTGGCTGCGAGCGCGAAAAGGTCCCCTGTCCCAAAGGGAGCGGGTGTCGCACTGCGGGTGCGCGGATTGTTCGCCCCGCCGCTGCGCGACATCTCTTTCGTGGTCGCTGCGGGCGAGATCGTCGGGCTCGCCGGACTCGTCGGTGCCGGCCGCAGCGAACTGCTCGATTGCATCGCCGGCGCCTCTCCGCGATCTGCTGGCGATGTTGAAGTCCGCGGCACAATGGCGCTGGTTCCGGAGGATCGTCTGCGCAACGGATTGATCCCGACGCTGTCGTTGCGCGAAAACATTTTTCTGCCCGCGCCCGCGCGTTGGCTGCGGGCGCGCCGCGAAGAGATGGAAACAGATCAGTGGATCGAGCGCCTGCGCGTTCGTACACGAGGCGCGCACGCGCTGCCGGCGGCGCTCTCGGGCGGCAATCAGCAGAAGGTGTTGTTGGCCCGCGCGCTGCGCCGCGCACCCGATGTGCTGATGCTCGACGACCCCACCGCCGGAGTCGACGTCGGCGCGAAGGCCGACATTCACTCCATCATCCGTGCGCAAGCCGAAACGGGTGCTGCAGTCGTGATCGCGTCGAGTGAGCTGCTCGAGCTGCTGGCGTTGTGCGATCGCGTCATCGCGCTGCGCCAAGGTGCGCAAGTCGGCACCCTCGCCATCGGCGACGCGGATGAGCCGCGCCTCGCGGCGCTCATCACGGGGGCGGCGTGAGGCGTTGGCGGTTGGTCTCCGGCGCCAGTGCCGCGCTCATTCTCACGCTCGAGTTCGCGTTGTTCGCCGTCGTCTTAGCGCCGCACGACGGCCGCGCGAACACCTTCGCCAATCTCGGCAACATCAGCCTGATCCTGAAGTATTCCAGCATCTATGGCATCGGCGCGATCGGCGCGGCGCTGATCATCGGCAGCGGCGGCATCGATCTCGCCGCCGGATCGGTGATTGCGCTTGCCTCTGTGGTCACCGGACATTTGTTCGTCGTCGAAGGTTGGCCGTTGGTCGTGGCGATCGCCGCGGGGCTCCTCACCGGCACGCTGGTTGGCAGTGTCGCCGCCGCCTTGATCGTACGAGCGCAATTGCCGCCGTTCATCGCGACCCTCGGCACGATGGGCATGGCGCGCGGCGCCGGCTTCCTGGTCACCGAAGGACGGTTCTACGATTTGTCGGGGCGGCTGCCGGCCGAGTTCGCACCGCTCGCAATTCCGCTCGGGGCGTGGCCGGGCATGTTGATGTTCGTCGCCGCGATCGCGTTCCACATCGTGCTGCAATACACCGCGCTCGGCCGCCATCTGCTCGCCGTCGGCGGCAACGAGACCGCGGCGCGCTACGCCGGGGTGCGCGTGAATCGAGTCAAGACCTTCGTCTACGTTGCCGGCGGTACGCTCGCCGCACTCGCTGGGGTCGTGCTCGCGGTCGTGCAGGGCCAGGGCAAGGCCGATCTCGCGACTGGCTACGAGCTCGATATCATCGCCGCCGCGGTAATCGGCGGCGCATCGTTGAGCGGCGGTCGCGCCTCGGTTGTCGGTGCTGTGCTCGGCTCGCTGATCTTCGGCGTCTTGCGCAACGCGTTGCCGCAGATCCCCGGCGGCACCTACGCCGACCGGCTGATCATCGGCGTCGCGGTGTTGGTGATCGCAGTGATGGATCGGGTGGCGGCGAAGCGCGGCGCTTGAAGAGAAGAGCGGAATCGGGCTTCACCGCAGAGTTACCATGTGTTCGGTTGGAGTGAGCTGAGAAAGATGGGAGCCTCACCTTGTGCACGCGGGACACGCCAAACGTGGCCGCAAGATTGTTGCACCAAGAAGGGAGGCTCCCATGACCAAGGTAGTGCA